>DATMKB010000235.1:0-3306 GCA_035553635.1 Mycobacteriales bacterium | reverse complement strand
ACCATGCGCGCGGTGAGCTTCTTGCCGCTCTTGCCGGCGAGCGGGCTCGTGTTGATGCCGATCGTCATCGAGATGTTCGGCTCGTCGATGGTGATGAGCGGCAGCGGCTTCGGGTCGTCGGGGTCGGCCAGCGTCTCGCCGATGGTGATGTCGGGGATGCCGGCGATGGCGACGATGTCGCCCGGGCCCGCCTCGTCGATGGTGACGCGCTCGAGCGCCTCGGTGCCGAGCAGCTCGGTGAGCTTGACCCGCTCGACGGTGCCGTCCTGCTTGCACCAGGCGACGGTCTGGCCCTTCTTGATCCAGCCGTTGTGGATGCGGCAGAGCGCCAGGCGGCCGAGGTACGGCGAGGCGTCGAGGTTGGTGACGTGCGCCTGCAGGCTCGCGCCCTCGTCGTACGACGGCGGCGGGATCGTGTCCTTGATGACCTGGAACAGCGGCTCGAGGTTCGGGCTGTCCGGGCTCGTGCCGTCGGCCGGGCGCGTCAGCGACGCCTGCCCGGTCTTGGCCTGGCAGTAGACGATCGGGAAGTCGATCTGGTCCTCGGTGGCGTCGAGGTCGAGGAACAGCTCGTAGGTCTCGTCGACGACCTCGGCGATGCGCGCGTCGGGGCGGTCGACCTTGTTGATGATGAGGATGACGGGCTTGTCCTGCGACAGGGCCTTGCGCAGCACGAAGCGCGTCTGCGGGAGGGGGCCCTCCGAGGCGTCGACCAGCAGCGCGACGCCGTCGACCATCGACAGCCCGCGCTCGACCTCGCCGCCGAAGTCGGCGTGGCCCGGGGTGTCGATGATGTTGATGAGCAGGTCCTTGCGCCGGACCGCGGTGTTCTTCGCGAGGATGGTGATGCCCTTCTCGCGCTCGAGGTCCATGGAGTCCATGACGCGCTCGGTGACGGCGCCCTCCTCCTGCTGGTGCTCGGTGTAGGCACCGGACTGCAGGAGCATGCCGTCGACCAGCGTCGTCTTGCCGTGGTCGACGTGGGCGATGATCGCCACGTTGCGGATGTCGTCTCGAGTGGGCACCTGACGAGGCTACCGGCGCGCGCTGCCGCGCCCGGGCGCGCGGACGGCGGGCCCGCGGCGTCGACGGCGATCCCCCTGCGAGGATCGCGGGATGCCGGTCACCGCCCTGCTGTCCGACGGTCCCCCGCTGCGCCGGCAGGCCGCGCGGGCGGCGCTCGCGGCCGCGGCGGCCGGGCTCGTCCTGGCCGGCTTCGTCGTGCTCGGCGAGGTCGTCGACCGGCCCTTCCGGTACTTCAGCAAGGAGCCGGTCGAGACGCTCGGCGGCCCCGGCTACGTCGGCTGGCTGGCGCACCTCGGGTCGGTCGTGTGGCTCGCCGGCGGCGCGTCGGCGCTGCTGGCCGGCGCCGTGCTGCGGCTCGAGCGCCGCCGCGGAGCGGGCTTCCTGCTCGCCGCCGGCGCGCTCACCGCCCTGCTCGTCGCCGACGACCTCTTCCTGCTGCACGAGACCGTGTACCCCGCGCTGGGCGTGCCGGAGGAGCTCGTGTACGCGACGTACGGCGTGCTGCTCGTCACCGTCGCGGCGCGCTGGCGGCACGACGTCGGGCGGCACGACGCCGCGCTGCTCGCTCTCGCGCTCGCGCTGTGGGCCGCGTCCGTCGGCGCCGACGTCGTGCAGGAGACGCGCGGCGCCCTGCCGCACCACCACCTGCTCGAGGACGGGCTGAAGCTCGTCGGCACCGCGCTGTGGACGACGTTCCTCGTCGCCGCCGCCGGCCGCGACCTGCGGCGGGCCGTCAGGGGCGCGCCGACAGCAGGCGCCTGAGCGGCGCGAGCAGCGGGCGGTCGACCTCGATCCACGGCACGTCGTCGAGCTCGTCGGCCGCCAGCCAGCGGTGCGCGTCGTGGTCGACGAGCGCCGGCTCGCCGCGCAGCAGCTCCGCGAGGTAGACGCGCAGCACGGCGGTCTCGCCGATGAGCAGGTCGGGACCGACGCGCGGTCCCACCGCGGCGTCGACCTCGAGCTCCTCGCGCAGCTCGCGCACGAGGGCCTGCTCGTCGGTCTCCCCCGGGTCGACCTTGCCGCCGGGGAACTCCCACAGGCCGGCCAGGTGCGGCGGGTCGGTGCGCCGGCTCGCCAGCAGGCGGGGGACGCCGTCGGCGCCGGTGCGCACGACCGCGGCCCCGACGACAGCGACGCGCTCCACGCCGCCCGACGCTACGGGGTGCCGCCGGTGCGGGTGTTGATCTCCCGCACGTCCTCCTGGACCTCGCGGGCCACCCGCAGCAGCTCCTCGGCCCGGGCGAGGGTCTCCCGGGCGACGCGCACGCCCTCCTCGGTCTCCCCGCGGACCGCGCTCACGTCGCGCTGGGTGACGCGCGCGACCTCGAGGGTCTGCTGCGCGACGTCGAGCAGCGCCTGCGCCGTCTCGCGGGTGCGCACCGCCTCGTCGCGCGTCTGCTCGAGCACGGCCAGCGAGGTCTGCAGCACCTGCAGCTGGGCCTGCACCGTGGCGAGCTGGCCCTCGAGCAGGTCCTCCTGGCGGTCGATGAGCGCGCGCTGCTCGGCGATGTCCTCCCGCACGCCGCGAGCCGGACCGGCGAGGAGCGCGGCGACGCCCGCCAGCAGCACGACGGCGAGGCCGATCGCGACGACGCGGGCGGTGCGGGGCACGGCGGGCTCCTGGGCCGGGGGCAGGTGGCGGCCGCACGGGTCAGGGCACGACGTCCCCTGTCGTGCCCCGGACGGCGTGCGCGCACCCCGTGGCGGCGGTCACTAGCCTGCGCGCGTGCTCCCGCTGCTCGCCGCCCAGGCCGCGGCGGCGCGCGAGGCGCTCTCTCCGGAGGTGCACGACTACGTCGCCGGCGGCGCGGGCGAGGAGACCTCGCTCGCCGAGGCGGAGGGCGCCTGGCGCGCCCACCGGCTGCGCCCGCGGGTGCTGTGCGACGTCTCCGCCGTCGGCACGGCGACGACCCTGCTGGGCACGCCGCTGCGCACGCCCGTGCTGGTGGCGCCGACGGCGCTGCACGGGCTCCTGCACCCCGGCGCGGAGGCGGCGACGGCGGCCGGCACCGCGGCGGCCGGCTCGCTGCTCGTGCTCTCGACGCGGTCGTCCGTGCGGCTCGAGGACGCCGCGGGGGCGGGCCCGTGGTGGCTGCAGGTCTACGTGCTGCGCGACCGCGGGCTGACGCGGGCGCTGGCGCAGCGGGCGGCGGCCGCCGGGGCGTCGGCGCTCGTGCTGACCGGCGACACCCCGTACGTGGGCGCCCGCCGCGGCGCGCCGCCGCCGCGCGGCCCCGAGCACCTGGCGAACCTCGCCCAGCACCTGGTGGCCGGCGTGCA
>DATMKB010000234.1:0-8126 GCA_035553635.1 Mycobacteriales bacterium | reverse complement strand
GCTCGACGGCGAGCCGCTCGAGCCCCGCACCGCGTGGGGGTGGGCGCAGGCCTTCGCCCTGCCCGCCGACGGCGGCGAGCTCGTCGTCCGGCACGACGGCGGGCGCACCGCCGTCGTCGTGCTGCAGGCCCTCGCGGTCGGCGCCGTCGCGGTGCTCGCCGTGCCGGCCGCCCGCCGCCGCCGCGGCCTCGAGACCGACGACGACGCGCAGGAGGTGCGCGCGTGAGCCGCGTCCGCGCTGCCGCCGTCGCGGCGACCCTGCTCGTCGGCACCGCCGTCGGCGCCGGCGTCCCGGCCCCGGGCGAGCGGAGCACCGCCGCTCCGGCGCCCGTGCCGGTGGTGGGCACGAGCGCGCTGTGCGCCGACGTGCGGGGCGCGACGCTGGCCGGGCTGGCCGGCGAGGCCCCCGCTGAGGTGACCGCCCGCCGCCTCGACGGCGGCGCCGCCGACCCCGTGCCGCTCGCCGTCGTGCCCGGCACCGCCGTCGAGGTGCCCGGCGAGGGGGCCGTGCAGGTACGGGCTGCGGGCCAGGGCGCGCCCGGCCTGTCGGTGCAGACCTCCGTCTTCGTCGACGCCGGGGCCGTCCGCGGCCTGGCCATCGACCTGTGCGCGCCCGCCGCGCCGGAGTCCTGGCTCGTCGGCGGCGGCACCGTCGTGGGCGAGAGCGGCGTGCTGCTGCTCGCCAACCCCGACGACGAGGACGCCGTCGTCGACGTCACCGTGCTGTCCGCCGAGGGGCCGGTCGACGAGCGCCCCGGCCGGGGTCTGGGCGTCCCGGCCCGCGGCCGCCTCGCCGTGCCGCTCGACGAGCTGGCGCCCGAGCGCAGCCGGCTCGCCCTGCGCGTGCGCGCCACCACCGGCCGGGTGGCCGCCGCCGTCCGCGTCGAGCGGTCCGACGGCGTCGTGCCCCGCGGCGTCGACGTCGCCGCCCGCACGGCGCTGGGGGACGAGCTCGTGGTCCCGGGCCTGCCCGCCGGTCCGGGCCAGCGCGCGCTCGTGCTGGTCAACCCCGGCGACGTCCCGGTGCGCGCCCGCGTCGAGGTCACCGCGCTCGACGGCCAGTTCGTGCCCGAGGGGCTCGACGCCGTCGAGGTGCCGGCGCAGAGCACGGCGGCCATCGACCTCACCGGCGTGCTCGCCGCGACGCCCGCCGCCGTCCGGGTCACGGCCGACGGCCCGCTCGCCGCCGCCGGCACCGCCGAGGACGCGGGGGAGGGCGACCGCCGCGACACCGCCACGTGGGCCGCCGTGCCGGCGCTGGCCGGCCCGGTGCTCGTGCCCGACGTCGCCCTCGGCCCCGTCGATCCGGTGCTCGTCCTGTCGGCGCTGTCCGGCGACGCCGTCGCGGAGGTCTCCGTGCTCCCGGCCGAGGGCGGTCCGGCGGTCGCCGTGCCGCCGCGCCGCGTCGACGTGCCCGGCGGGCGCACCGTCGTGGTGCCGGTCGCGTCGCTGGTGCCCGCGGGCACCGCCGGGCGCGTGGCCGTCCAGGTCGCGCCCGACCCCGTCGGCAGCCCGCTGCACGCCGGCCTGCTGCTGCGCGCGGGCCCGGCCGAGGGGCCGCTGCTCGCCGGCGCCGCGCTCGCGAGCGGGCCGCGGGAGGTGCCGCGGCCGCGCGTGGTCCGCGACCCCGCGGTGGCGGTGCGGCCGTAGGACCCGTCAGCCCTCGTCGTCCTGCGGGTCGACGACGTCCGGGTCGACGCCGAGCAGCCGCGCGACGACGTCCACGACGACGTCGTGCACGAGCTCGCCGAGCTCGGCCCGGCTCCCGGCCCGCGCCTCGAGCGGCCGGCGGTAGACGACGACGACCGGCGCCCGGCTGCGGCCGCGGGCGTCCACGCCGCCCGGGCGCAGCCGCCCCAGCGGCACGGCGCCGCCGGCGGTCTCGTCGACGACGACGTCCGGGTCCGCGGCCAGCGACGACGGGTCGCGCGGCAGACCGGGCACGTCGACCACCGCCCAGTCGACGTGCTCGAGCTCGCGGGCCCACCGGGCCTCGAGCCGCTCGCGGGCGTCGTGCACGAGGTCGTCGAAGCGGTCGCCGGGCGTGCGGGCCGCGGGGAGCGCGACGTGCAGGTCGCCCACCTCCGCGCGGCGGGGCAGCAGCGGCCGGCGCAGGCCGCGGCCGTGCCGGTCGCGCCGTCGCGGGGCGCGGGAGCGGGACACGCGCGCCAGGGTAGGACCGGGCGTTGCTGGCCCCCGGCCGTCCGGGCGACTACCGTCCCGGCCGTGAGCCCTGTCCGCCGCTGCTCGCGCACCGCGTGCACCAGTCCGGCCGTCGCGACGCTCACCTACGTGTACGCCGACTCCACCGCCGTCGTCGGCCCGCTCGCCACCTACGCCGAGCCGCACACCTACGACCTGTGCGAGGCGCACGCCGCCCGGCTCACCGCGCCCCGCGGCTGGGAGGTCGTGCGGCACGAGGCCGAGCACCCCGACGTCGTCGCCGCCCGCAGCGCCGACGACCTCGTCGCCCTCGCCGACGCCGTCCGCGAGGCCGCGCGCCCCGCGCGCACCCCCGTCCCGGCGCCGGAGCCCGGCACCGGCCGGCGCGGCCACCTTCGGGCCGTCCCCAGCCGCACGTAGCGCGGGCGGGATGTCCGGTTCGCCCCGGACACGCCGCAGGCTCAACCTCTCCGCGGGTCCTGCCGATGGACCGCTGTCACCCGGACGGCGGTACAGCCGCACTTCCCCGCAGGAGCCCCCGATGAGCCTGGTCACCACGCCCGCCCGCACCCTCGCCACCTGCACGGCCTGCGGCGGCAACCGCGTCACCTCGATCACGATGACGCTGACCGACGGCTCGGTCGTCGACTTCGCCTCCTGCCACGGCTGCGAGCACAAGCGCTGGACGCAGGGCGGCCGCGAGCTCGACATCGCCACCGTGCTCGGCAAGGCGCAGAAGCACAAGACCGCCTGACGGGCCGCCGGGGGCGGCGCCTAGGGTCGCGGGCGTGACCCGCGACCTCTCCAGCATCGTCAAGGCCTACGACGTCCGCGGCACCGTCCCGGACCAGCTCGACGCCGACGTCGCCCGCGCCGTCGGCGCCGCGTTCGCCCGGTTCACCGGGGCCGACCGCATCGTCATCGCGCGCGACATGCGCGAGTCGGGCGTCGAGCTCTCCCGCGCCTTCGCCGAGGGTGCCACGAGCCAGGGCACCGACGTCGTCGACGCCGGCCTGGGCTCGACCGACCTGCTCTACTACGCCGCCGGCACGCTCGACGTGCCGGGCGCGATGTTCACCGCCAGCCACAACCCCGCGCAGTACAACGGCATCAAGCTCTGCCTGTCCGGTGCGCGGCCCGTGGGCCAGGAGTCCGGCCTGCGCGAGGTGCGCGCCGAGGCCGAGCGCTTCCTCGCCGAGGGCCTGCCCGTCTCCGACCGCCCGGCCGGCAGCGTCACCGAGCAGGACCTGCTGTCGGGCTACGCGGCGCACCTCAAGGGCCTCGTGCCGGGCCTCGAGGGCATCCGCCCGCTGACGGTCGTCGTCGACGCCGGCAACGGCATGGGCGGCCACACCGTCCCCACCGTCTTCACCGGCCTGCCGCTCGAGCTGACCGCCATGTACTTCGAGCTCGACGGGTCGTTCCCGAACCACGAGGCCAACCCCATCGAGCCGGAGAACACCGAGGACCTGCGCCGCAGGGTCGTCGAGGTCGGTGCCGACCTCGGCCTCGCGTTCGACGGCGACGCCGACCGCTGCTTCGTCGTCGACGAGCGCGGCGAGGTCGTCAGCCCGTCGGCCCTCACGGCGCTCATCGCCGAGCGCGAGCTGGCCCGCGAGCCGGGCAGCACGGTGATCCACAACCTCATCACCTCGCGCAGCGTCCCCGAGGTGGTCCGCGAGGCGGGCGGCACGCCGGTGCGCACCCGCGTCGGGCACTCGTTCATCAAGGCGGAGATGGCCCGCACCGGCGCCGTGTTCGGCGGCGAGCACTCCGGCCACTTCTACTTCCGCGACTTCTGGAACGCCGACTCCGGCATGCTCGCGGCGCTGCACGCCGTCGCGG
The DNA here is from genome assembly GCA_035553635.1 of Mycobacteriales bacterium. Taxonomy (GTDB): domain Bacteria; phylum Actinomycetota; class Actinomycetes; order Mycobacteriales; family SCTD01; genus DATLGD01. Next base: position 4,118 of record DATMKB010000234.1, on the reverse strand, counting down.
CGCTGGGCGGCCAGGACGGGCCGCTGTCCGAGCTGCTGTCGCGCTACGACCGGTACGCCGCGAGCGGCGAGATCAACTCGACGGTGGCCGACCAGGCCGCGAAGGTCGCCGAGATCAAGCAGCGGTACGCCGGCGCCGACCTCGACGAGCTCGACGGCCTCACGGTCGACCTCGGCGACGGCGCGTGGTTCAACGTCCGGGCGTCGAACACCGAGCCGCTGCTCCGGCTCAACGTCGAGGCCCGCGACCGCGCCACCATGGAGCGCGTGCGCGACGAGGTGCTGGCGGTCATCCGGGGCTGATCCGGGCACTACGCTGCCCGCCATGCAGCTCGACCCCGCCCTCCTCGACATCCTCGCCTGCCCGGACTGCCGCTCGCCGCTGCAGGCGGACGAGGCGGCGGACGAGCTCGTCTGCACCGGCTGCGACCTCGCGTACCCGGTGCGCGACGACATCCCGGTGCTCCTCGTCGACGAGGCCCGGCGCCGGCCCGCCGCGTCGTCGTGACGGTCGCGGACCTCGACGACGTCCGCGCCCTCGAGGACGGCGACCCGCAGGGCATGCTGCGCGCGGTCGCCTCGAGCGCCGCGCAGGTCCGCGAGGCGGCGACGCTCGCCCGCGAGGCCGGCGTCGCCCGCCTCGCCGAGGGCGGCCGGCCGCGCGCCGTCGTCGTCTGCGGCATGGGCGGCTCGGGCATCGCCGGCGACGTGCTCGCCGCCGGCGCGGGCCTGAGCACCCCCGTCCCGGTCCTGACCCACCGCGCGCACGGCCTGCCGGCCTGGGTGGGCGCGGGCGACGTCGTCATGGCGGTGAGCTGCTCCGGCACCACCGAGGAGACGCTGTCGTCGCTGCAGGAGGCCGCCCGCCGCGGCTGCGCGCTGCTGGTGGTCGGCGCCGAGGGGTCGCCGGTGCACGCGGTGGCGCAGCAGGCGCGCGCGGTGTTCGTGCCCGTGCCGCAGGGCCGCCAGCCGCGGGCGTCGGTGTGGGCGCTGTCCACCCCGCTGGTGCTCGCCGGGCACGCGCTCGGCCTGCTCTCCGCCGACGACGACGCCGTCGAGGCCACCGCCCGCGCCCTCGAGGAGCTCGCCGTCCGCTGCCGGCCGGACGCCGACGGCACCACCAACCCGGCCAAGGCCCTCGCCGCCCACCTGCAGGGCGCCGTGCCGGTGGTCTGGGGCAGCTCGCAGCTGGCCGGCGTCGCGGCCTACCGCTTCGCGTGCCAGCTCAACGAGAACGCCGAGGTGCCGGCCGCCTGGGGCGTGCTGCCCGAGGCGGGCCACAACCAGGTCGTGGCGCTCGACGGCCCGTTCGGCCGCGGCGCGGGCGACGCCGACGACTTCTTCCGCGACCGCGCCGACGACGACGACTCCGGCCGCCTCGCGCTGGTGCTCCTGCGCGACAGCGAGGAGGAGCCCCGGGTGGCCCACCGCGCGGCGGTGCTGGAGCGGCTCGCGCAGGAGCGGGGCGTGCCCGTGCAGGTGGTCGGCACGGAGGGGTCCTCGACGTTCGAGCGGCTGGCCCGCCTGGTCGCCGTCGGCGACTACGCGAGCACCTACCTCGCCCTCGCGGCGGGCACCGACCCGACGCCCGTGCGGGCCATCGACGCGCTCAAGGCCGCCCTGCGCTAGGGGCTTCTCACGGGCGCGGGGGAGGAGCACACTGGCTCCCCGGCCCGAGGAGGTCCGCGATGGCCACCCTCCACTGCCCGCTCTGCGGCCTGCGGTACGCCCGCGGCTCCGAGCTCGACCTGCACGCGCGCGACGACCACGCGCCGCCGCCCGCGCCCGAGTCGCAGGTGCGCATCCCGGTGGTGCGCCCGGCGCCGCCCGGCTCGCTGCTGGGGCTGCGGCCGGAGGTCAGCCGAAGCGCTTGAGCGCCATCCGCGCGGTCATGACGGCGGTGCGCTCGCCGTCGGACTCGCGGGTGAAGACCACCTCGACCTCGAAGACGGCGACGCCCTTGTCGCCCAGCGCCGCGCGGGCGGCGACCTCGTCGCCCGTCAGCCGGCCCGCGGCGAGCAGCGGGCCGGTGGCCACCGCGCTGTAGGCGATCTCGGCCGACTTCACGAGCGGCACCGCGCCGGCCTCGACGAGGTCGCCGAAGACCTCCAGCAGCACGACGAACGCCGTGGTCTCGCCGAGGCCGAAGATGGCCGCGGCGTGCGGCCCGCCGACGTGGTTGTGCAGCTCCGGGCCGGCGTCCAGGCGCAGGAGCGCCTCCTCGCGGCTGCTGCGCACCACGACGGGACCGAGCGTCCGCACGAACCCCGGGGCGTCGGCGATGAGCGAGGCGATGGCGGCGCTGTCCACGGCGGTCACCCTGTCACGCGTCGACGGCACGGGGTGCCCGCGGCGCGCAGCGCCGGTACTCTCGACCGCAGCGGTCGACGTCCGCGCGGCAGGCCCTCCGAAGTCTCGGTGAGCGGCGACAGCCCCGGTCGGCCTCCTTCACCTCCCCGAGACGGACGGAGACCGGCGTGTCCCAGCAGTTCAAGGTGGCCGACCTCGGCCTGGCCGAGTTCGGCCGCAAGGAGATCCGCCTGGCCGAGCACGAGATGCCCGGCCTCATGGCCATGCGGGCCGAGTACGGGGCGTCCAAGCCCCTCACCGGCGCGCGCATCACCGGCTCGCTGCACATGACCGTGCAGACGGCGGTGCTCATCGAGACGCTCGTCGAGCTCGGCGCCCAGGTGCGCTGGGTCAGCTGCAACATCTTCTCGACGCAGGACCACGCTGCCGCCGCCGTCGCCGTCGGCCCCGACGGCACGGTCGACGCGCCGAAGGGCGTGCCCGTCTTCGCCTGGAAGGGCGAGACGCTCGAGGAGTACTGGTGGTGCACCGAGCAGGCGCTCGACTGGTCGGCCGAGGGCGCGACCGGCCCCAACATGATCCTCGACGACGGCGGCGACGTGACGCTGCTCGTGCACAAGGGCGTGGAGTTCGAGGAGGCGGGCGTCGTCCCGACCATCGACCCCGAGGTGCACAGCGAGGAGTACCAGGTCGTCCTCGCCACGCTGCAGCGCTCGCTCGAGGCCGACCCCCAGCGCTTCACGAACCTCGCGGCCGGCATCCAGGGCGTCACCGAGGAGACCACCACCGGCGTCATGCGGCTCTACGAGTTCGCCAAGGCCGGCTCGCTGCTCTTCCCGGCCATCAACGTCAACGACTCGGTCACCAAGAGCAAGTTCGACAACCTCTACGGCTGCCGCCACTCGCTCATCGACGGCATCAACCGCGCGACCGACGTCATGATCGGCGGCAAGGTGGCCGTCGTCCTCGGCTACGGCGACGTCGGCAAGGGCTGCGCGGAGTCGCTGCGCGGCCAGGGCGCCCGCGTCATCGTCACCGAGATCGACCCCATCAACGCCCTGCAGGCGGCCATGGAGGGCTACCAGGTCACGACCCTGGACGAGGTCGTCGAGACGGCGGACATCTTCATCACCGCCACCGGCAACAAGGACGTCATCACCGCCGAGCACCTGATGCGCATGAAGCACCAGGCGATCGTCGGCAACATCGGGCACTTCGACAACGAGATCGACATGGCCGGGTTCGCCAAGCAGGCCAGCGTCGAGAAGCGCAACGTCAAGCCCCAGGTCGACGAGTGGGTGCGGCCCGACGGCCGCTCGGTGATCGTGCTGTCGGAGGGCCGCCTGCTCAACCTGGGCAACGCGACCGGCCACCCGTCGTTCGTGATGTCGAACAGCTTCACCAACCAGGTCATCGCCCAGATCGAGCTGTTCACCAAGCGCGACGAGTACGAGCGCCAGGTCTACGTGCTGCCCAAGCACCTCGACGAGAAGGTCGCGCGCCTGCACCTCGACGCGCTCGGCGTGAAGCTCACGAAGCTCACCAAGGAGCAGGCGGAGTACATCGGCGTCGACGTCGAGGGGCCGTACAAGAGCGACATGTACCGCTACTAGTCCGTCCCGCCGCCGAGGCCCGTACCCGCGAGGGTGCGGGCCTCGGTGCGTCCTGGGACCGTCCTCCGCGCGCAGGGTCCGCCGCTAGCCTCCGGGCGTGCCGATCAGGATGGAGAACGTCGCCATCGCCGTCCGCGACCTCGACGCGGCGGTCGCCTTCTTCACCGACCTCGGGCTGACGGTCCTGGGTCGCGAC
>DATMKB010000233.1:0-2123 GCA_035553635.1 Mycobacteriales bacterium | reverse complement strand
TCAGCCGGCAGGGCGGGCGGGGACCGCCGGCGAGCACGCCGGCGCGGAGGTCAGGCGCCCGGACAGACCGCGCTGGAGACGCGCTGCAGGTCCACGTGCAGCCGCGCAGTGAGCAGCAAGGGGAGCAGCTGCTCGTCCCTCTTCTCCCACCGGGTCACTCGGAAAGGGTGCCACAGGGATCGGCTGGCCGTCGAGACGAGGACCCCTGTGGTCCCGGTCACCCGGGCCCGCGCGGACGGGTCGCCCGCCGCGGTCTGTGCCACGCTGGACGGCGTGCCGTGTCCTGTCCCGCTGGTCGCCCGGCTGCACGTCGACCTGCAGCGCACCAGCAGCGCCGTCTGTCCGCGCTGAGCCCGTCCCCGGCTGACCAGACACCCCCCGCACGGACCCAGGAGAGACGCATGCCCGCCAAGCGCGGACAGGGCCAGTGGGCGCTCGGCTACCGCGAGCCGCTCAACGCCAACGAGCAGGTCAAGAAGGACAGCGACCCGCTGTCGGTCAAGCAGCGCGTGCTCGACACGCACGCCAAGCAGGGCTTCGACAGCATCGACGGCGCCGACAAGCGCGGCCGCCTGCGCTGGTACGGCCTGTACACCCAGCGCGCGCAGGGCATCCCCGGCGGCAAGACGGCGCTGCTCGAGCCGGAGGAGCTCGAGGCGCCGTACTTCATGTTCCGCGTGCGCATCGACGGCGGCCTGCTCACCGACGACCAGCTGCGGGTCATCGGCGAGATCGCCGAGGAGTTCGGCCGCGGCGTCGCCGACGTCACCGACCGGCAGAACGTGCAGCTGCACTGGATCCGCATCGAGGACATGCCGGAGATCTGGGGGCGCCTCGAGGCCGTCGGCCTGGGGTCGACCGAGGCGTGCGGCGACACCCCGCGCGTCATCCTCGGCTGCCCGCTCGCCGGCGTCGCCGCCGACGAGGTGCTCGACGCCACGCCCGCCGTCGAGGCGGTGGCCGCGCGCTTCGTCGGCGACCCGCAGTTCAGCAACCTGCCGCGCAAGTTCAAGACCTCGATCTCCGGCTGCGCGACGCACTGCACCAACCACGAGATCAACGACGTCGCCCTCGTCGGCGTCGTGCACCCCGAGCTCGGCGCGGGCTACGACCTCTGGGTCGGCGGCGGCCTGTCGACGAACCCGAAGCTGGCCCTGCGCCTGGGCGCGTTCGTGCCGCCGGAGCGCGTCGAGGAGGTCTGGGCCGGCGTCTGCTCGGCCTTCCGCGACTACGGCTACCGCCGCTCGCGCACCCACGCGCGGCTGAAGTTCCTGCTCGCCGACTGGGGCCCCGAGCGCTTCCGCGAGGTGCTCGAGACGGAGTACCTCACCGCTCCCCTGCCCGACGGCCCGGCGCCCGCCTCGCCGCCGCGCGAGGAGCGCGACCACGTCGGCGTGCACAAGCAGGTCGACGGCCTCAACTACGTCGGCGTGACGCCGCGGGCGGGCCGCACGAGCGGCGCGCAGCTCGTGCGCGTCGCCGAGCTCGCCGCCCTCTACGGCGACGGCCGCGTGCGCACCACCGCCCAGCAGGGGCTCGTGCTCCTCGGCGTGCCGGACGAGCACGTGACGCCGCTCGTGCAGGCGCTCGAGGCGGAGGACCTGCGCGTCACCCCGTCGGTGTTCCGCCGCGGCACGATGGCCTGCACCGGCATCGAGTTCTGCAAGCTCGCCATCGTCGAGACCAAGCAGCGCGCGCAGGACATCTACGGCGAGCTCGAGAAGCGGCTGCCGGAGTTCGACGAGCCCATCACCATCAACGTCAACGGCTGCCCGAACAGCTGCGCCCGCTTCCAGACCGCCGACATCGGCTTCAAGGGCTCGATCGTCGACGGCGAGGAGGGCTTCCAGGTGCACCTGGGCGGCCGCCTGGGCGAGGACGCCGGGTTCGGCCGCAAGTCCCGCGGCCTGAAGGTCACCGGCGAGGGCGCGGTGGACTACGTCGAGCGGCTGCTGCGCAACTACCTCGACGACCGCGCCGACGGCGAGCGCTTCGCCACCTGGGCGCGCCGGGCCGACGAGGCGCTGCTGCGGTGAGCGAGCGCGCGGCGCCGATGTACTGCCCGTACTGCGGCGAGGAGTCGCTGCGCCCCTGGGGCGACGACCCCGACAAGGGCCACGGCG
>DATMKB010000232.1:0-2296 GCA_035553635.1 Mycobacteriales bacterium | reverse complement strand
GGAGCGGCGGCTGCGGTCGTGGGGCGGCGAGGCGCGCACGTCGTCACCGGTGGCGCGCATCGAGGTGCGCGGCGGGCGGGCCGTCGGCGTCGAGCTCGAGGACGGGTCGCGGGTGGCGGCCTCGGCCGTCGTGACGGCGGTGGAGGTGCAGACGGCGCTGCTCTCCCTGCTCGACCCGCCGCTGGCCGGCCGCCCGGCCGCCGAGCTGCGCGCCGCGCACCGCGGCAACGCCGTCCAGCTCGTCGTGCACCTCGCGCTGGACCGGCTGCCGCCGTACCGCGGCGCCCGCGAGGGGGACTGGAACGGCCTGCAGTCGCTCGTGGGCACGCTCGACGAGCTGCGCCGGGGCTTCCTCGCCGCCGAGGCCCGCCGGCTGCCCGACCCGCCGCCGGTCTACCTGTTCACGCCGTCGGTGTACGACGACTCGCTCGCGCCGCCCGGGCGGCACACCGCGTACCTGGCCTGCCCCTGCGCGCCGTTCGAGGTCGACGGCGGGTGGGAGCGGCACGCCGAGCCCTTCGCCGACGCGATGGTGGCGCAGGTGGAGGAGCACGCGCCCGGGTTCACGGCGTCGATCACGGCGCGCACCGTCCGCACGCCCGAGCTCATGGCGCGCGAGCTGCGCTGGCCCGGCGCCCACCCGATGCACCTCGACATCTCCCTCGACCAGCTGGCGTTCCTGCGGCCGACCCGGCGGCTCGCCGACCACACGGTGCCGGGCGTCGAGAACCTCGTGACGTGCGGCGCCTCGACCGCGCCGGTGGGCGGCATCGCCGGCTCGAGCGGCAAGGCGGCGGCGCTGCGGCTGCTGGACCGCCTGGGACACTGACCGGGTGACCGCCCCCGCGCCCCGCTCGGACTCCCGGCGCGCCGGCGTCACCGCGGTGGTCGTGCTGCTCGGGGTGATGTGGGTGTCGGAGGTGGTCGACACCGCGCTCGGCGGCCGGCTGGACGGGCTCGGGATCGAGCCGCGCTCGGTCGAGGGGCTCAGCGGCGTGGTGGCCGCGCCGTTCCTGCACGGCGGCTTCGGGCACCTCGTGGCGAACACCGTCCCCTTCGTCGTCCTCGGGGTGCTGGTGGCGCTGGCCGGCCTGGCGCGGCTGCTCGGGGTGACAGCGGTGGTGGTGGTCGTCGGCGGCCTCGGGACGTGGCTGACGGCGCCGTCCGGCACGGTGACGATCGGTGCGAGCGGCCTGGTCTTCGGCTTCGCCGCCTACCTCGTGGCGCGCGGCGCGTTCGACCGGCGGCTCGCCTCGCTCGCCGTCGGGCTGCTCGTCGCGGTCGTCTACGGCACGACGCTGCTCCTCGGGCTCGTCCCGCGGCCCGGCGTCTCCTGGCAGGGGCACCTGTTCGGCGCCGTCGGCGGGCTGGTGGCCGCCCGCCTGCTCGCTCAGCGCCGCGCGCGCCGGTAGCGCCGCACGAGCACCCAGGCCAGGGCCGCTCCGAGGCCGCCCAGCACCGCCGCGCTGAGCAGGTCGCTGTACTCGCCCACCGTCGTCCACCGCTGACCGAGCTGGAAGCCGAGCACCACGAGCACCGCGTTCCACACGCCGCTGCCCAGCGTCGTGTACAGCGTGAAGCGCGCGAGCGGCATGCCGGCCACGCCCGCCGGGATGCTCACCAGGCTGCGCACGCCCGGTACGAGCCGACCGCCGAGCACCGCCGTGCCGCCGTGCCGGCCGAACCAGTCCTGCGCCCGGTCGAGGTCCTCGGAGCCGGTGAGCGGCAGGCGGTCGAGGACGCGGGCCAGCCGCGCGGCACCGACCTTCGCGCCGAGCGCGTAGAGCAGCAGCGCGCCGAGCACCGAGCCGAGCGTCGCGGCGACGAGCACCGCCACCACCGACATCCGCCCCTGGCCGGCCAGGAAGCCCGACAGCGGCAGGACCACCTCGCTGGGGATGGGCGGGAAGAGGTTCTCGCCCAGGACGAGGACGAAGACGCCGACCGGGCCGAGCGCCGCGACGACGTCGGCGACGAAGCCGGCGAGGCCGGTGAGGTCCTGGCTGGAGGACTGCGCGAGCGGGAGCACCTCCCCAGCCTGCCCGCCCTCACCGCGACGGACTCGGGAGGAGGGTCCTGAGCCGTTCGGCGGCCGCTGCCCCGTCGGCCGCCTGCGCCGCCTCCCACGCCGCCTGCCGGGCCCAGCCGAAGTCTGCCGCCGTGCGGCGCCGGTGGCAGCTGGCAGCGGGTGCTCGAGGAGATCGACCGGTGCGACGTCCGGTGCGCCAACTGCCACCGGCGCCGCACGGCGGCCGACTTCGGCTGGGCCCGGCAGGCGGCGTGGGAGGCGGCGCAG
>DATMKB010000231.1:0-5743 GCA_035553635.1 Mycobacteriales bacterium | reverse complement strand
ACGGTCACCGTCACCTGGGCGCGCGCCGTCGGCCCCGACCGGTCGCTGGTGGAGCCGGACGTCCGCTGGAGCGTGAGCGACGGCGTCGCGCGCACCGAGCAGGTGGCGCCCTCGGCCTGCACCGGCGGCACGTGCAAGGCGGTCTTCACCTACCCGGACGGCGAGTCCGGCCCGCGCAGCTACACGGTGTCGGCCACCCGGCCCTGCTCGGGCTGCAGCAACGGCCCGACGAGCAGCACCCCGACGCAGCCGGTGGTGGTCCCCGTGGTCCCCGGCGCGACGCCGAGCACGCCGGGCGCCTCGCCGGAGCCCGGCTCGTCGCCGTCCCCCGGCAGCAGCCCCGGTGCGCCCAGCAGCGGCGGCACGACCGGCGGCACCAGCGGCGGCACCGGCCGTCCCGCGCCCAGCACCGGGGGCAGCGGCGTCGCCGACCCGGGCTCGTTCGCCCGGAGCTTCGGCTCGTTCTCCGCCAAGCTCGGCCTGCCCAAGCTGCCGCCGCTGCCGGAGGCGCAGTCGCCGGCCGTCGCGGCGCCGCAGCTGCCCGACGGCACCTTCGAGGACTCGCTCGACTACGGCGCGCGCGAGCTCGACGACGACGCCGAGGCGCCCGAGGTCGCGAGCGGCCGCGGCGGCACGCTCACCAGCACGGAGGGGCCGCTCGGCGACGAGCAGCTCGTGCGCGGCGTGGCGGCGGCCCTGGTGCTGGTGCTGTCCGGGGCGCACCTGCGGGCCTGGCTCGGCCGCACGGAGCCCGACGAGGCCTAGGACAGGCCGGCGTCGAGCAGGGCGGTGAGCAGCCGGACGGCGGCCGCCTTGTCCAGCGGCTCGTTGCCGTTGCCGCACTTGGGCGACTGCACGCACGACGGGCAGCCGGCGGCGCACTCGCAGGAGGCGACGGCGTCGCGCGTGGCGGTGAGCCAGGCGCCCGCCCGCTCGTAGCCGCGCTCGGCGAAGCCGGCGCCGCCCGGGTGGCCGTCGTAGACGAAGACCGTGCAGGCGCCGGTGTCGGCGTGCAGCGCGGTCGAGACGCCGCCGATGTCCCAGCGGTCGCAGGTCGCGAACAGCGGCAGCAGCCCGATCGCGGCGTGCTCGGCGGCGTGCGCCGCGCCCGGCACGTCGCCGGGCTCGATGCCGGCGGCCTCGAGCACCTCCGGCTGCACGACGTACCAGACGGCGCGCGTGCGCAGCTCGCGCGGCGGCAGGTCGAGCGGCTCCTCTCCGAGCACCTCGCCGGAGCCCAGCCGCTTGCGCAGGAACGACACGACCTGGGAGGACACGTCGACCGTCCCGAACGACAGCGACACCCCGGGCCACGACCGCGTCCGCAGCTCCTCGACCACCCGGATGTCGGTGACGTCGCGCGCCGACGTCGACCAGTCCGGGTCGTCCGGCCGCACGAGCGCCACCGACTCGTCGAGGTCGAGCGCCTCGACGACGTACGACGCCCCCTGGTGCAGGTAGACCGCGCCCTCGTGGGCCTGGCTGTGGGCGGAGGCGGCGTCGACGGTGCCGAGGAGCCGGCCGGTGCCCGCCTCGACGAGGCGGACCGGCGGCCCGCCGGTGCCGCGCAGGTCGACGTCCGGCCGCTCGCGGGAGGTCCAGAACCACCCGCGGGGCCGGTGCCGCAGCAGCCCGCGCCGCACGAGGTCGGCCAGCAGCAGCCGCGGGTCGCCGAACAGCGGCAGGTCGTCCTCGGTGAGCGGCAGCTCGGCGGCGGCGCAGCACAGGTGCGGCCCGAGCACGTAGGGGTTCGACGGGTCGAGCACGGTCGACTCCACCGGCCGGCCGAACAGGGCCTGCGGGTGGTGCACGAGGTACGTGTCCAGCGGGTCGTCGCGCGCGACGAAGACGGCGAGCGCCGGCTGCCCGGCCCGGCCGGCGCGCCCGGCCTGCTGCCACACCGACGCGACGGTGCCCGGCCAGCCGGTGAGCAGGACGGCGTCCAGCCCGGCGACGTCGACGCCCAGCTCCAGCGCGTTGGTCGCGGCGACGCCGAGCAGCTCGCCGGCCTGCAGCCGCCGCTCGAGCACCCGCCGCTCCTCGGGCAGGTAGCCGGCCCGGTAGGCGGCCACCCGCGGGACGAGCTCCGGCGCGGCCTCCTCCAGCGCCCGCCGGGCGCCGAGCGCCACCGACTCGGCGCCGCGCCGCGACCGGACGAAGGCGATCGTGCGGGCGCCCTCGGCGACGCAGTCGGCCAGCAGCTCGCCGGTCTCGGCGCCCGCCGACCGGCGGACCGGCGCGCCGTGCTCCCCGCCGCCGTACGACTGCTGCAGCGGCGGCTCCCAGAGGGCGAACTCGGTGGCGCCGTGCGGCGAGGCGTCGTCGGTCACCGCGGCCACGGGCAGCCCCACGAGCCGGGACGCCGAGACCTCCGGCTCGCTCACCGTCGCCGAGGCGAGCAGGAACACCGGCGAGGACCCGTACCGGGCGCACACCCGCCGCAGCCGCCGGAGCAGCAGCGCGACGTGCGAGCCGAAGACGCCGCGGTAGGTGTGGCACTCGTCGACGACGACGTACTTCAACCCGCGCAGGAACGAGGCCCAGTCGCCGTGCCGGGGCAGCACGCCGCGGTGCAGCATGTCCGGGTTCGTGAGGACGAGCCGCCCGTGCCGCCGCACCCAGTCGCGCTCCTCCCGCGGGGTGTCGCCGTCGTACCTGGCGGCGCGCACCGCGGCCAGGTTGAGCGCCCGCACCGCGCGCAGCTGGTCGGTGGCCAGCGCCTTGGTGGGGGAGAGGTAGAGCGCGCCGGCGCGGTCGTCCTCGAGCAGCGCGGACAGCACCGGCAGCAGGTAGGCGAGCGACTTGCCGCTGGCGGTGCCCGTCGCGACGACGACCGACTGCCCGCCGCGGGCGAGCTCGGCGGCCTGCACCTGGTGCTCCCACGGGCGCTCGACGCCGGCGTGCCGCAGCCGGTCGACGAGCAGCGGCGCGGCCCAGGCCGGCCAGTCGGCCTGCCGGCCGGCCCGCGGCGGGACGTGCTCGACGTGGGTGATGCGCTCGGCGCGCGGCGTGCCGTCGCCGCCGGTGCCGCGGGCGAGGCGGTGCAGCAGCGTGGCGGGCGGAGGAGCGGTCATCGGCGTCCTCCAGTGTGCCCGCCGGCACCGACGGCGCCGCCCCGGCGATCACCCCGGTGGGGTGACGCCGCCCACTGGATGGTTGTATGCGGAGGACCGGGGTAGGGCGCCGCAGGTCTTCGACGGGAGTCCCGGAGAGGACCCGACCGCCGCGCCCGCTCAGAGGACGGCGGCCGAGCCGCGAACGCAGGAGGAGAAGCCGTGGACCTGTCCCTGTCGACCCGCACCGAGTCCGGTCCCGGGGGCGACCGCACCGTCGTCGTCGTGGGCGGCGAGATCGACGTCTACACGGCGCCGAAGCTGCGGGAGCAGCTCATCGACCTGGTGAGCAGCGGGCAGTACCACCTCGTCGTCGACATGGAGGGCGTCGAGTTCCTCGACTCGACCGGCCTCGGCGTGCTCGTCGGCGGCCTCAAGCGGGTCCGCGCCCACGAGGGCTCGCTGCGCCTGGTCTGCACGCAGGAGCGCATCCTGAAGATCTTCCGGATCACCGGCCTGACGAAGGTGTTCCCGATCCACTCCTCCGTCGAGGAGGCCGTGGCGGCGAGCGACTGAGCTCGCCCCCACCGACCGAGCACCCCGTGGCCGTCGTCGAGCTGCTGCTCGCCCCGCTGCCGTCCCACGTCCGGACGGCGCGGCTCGTCGTCGTCGCCGCGGCCCGCCGCGCCGGTCTCGAGGACGGGCTCCTCGACGAGCTGCGCCTCGCGATCGGCGAGGCGGCGTCGCGCGCCGTCGGGCTGCACGCCCGGCACGCGCCGGGCACCCCGGTCTCGGTCGTCGTCACCGACGGCGCCCGCGGCCTGAGCGTCGAGGTCACCGACCAGGGCCCGGCTGCGGGCCCGGCGGTCGACGACGTCACCGAGGAGCTGCTCGACAGCGGCAGCGACCAGGACGACGTCGACCCCGACGTCGCGCTGGCGGTCGTCACCGGGCTGGTCGACGACGTCGAGGTCGAGCACGGCCCCGGCGGCACCGTCGTGACCATGCGCTGGCCGCTGCCCGCGCGCAGCGAGCGCCCCGGCGCGACGACGGCGGCCTCGGAGGCCTGACGGCGCGCCGCGTCACCCCTGTGGGTGAGACGCGGCTCACTCGGTACGCTCCGCGCGCCCGGCCACCGCCGGGCCCGCCGGGACTGCGACGCAGCGGTCCGTCCGGCGGCGCGCACGGCGTCCGGCGACCGCCCGGGCGCCTCCTGCACCAGGAGGACCATGTCCGCGCTGCACCTCGCCGTCACCGGTGAGGACCTCGCCTCCGTCGCCGACGGCGACAAGGGGCTCGTCTACCTCATCCTGCTCGTCTCGCTGGTGGCCCTCGGGTTCGCGGCGCTGTTCGCCCGCGAGGTCCTCGCCGCGGGGCAGGGCACGCCGAAGATGCGGGAGATCGCCAAGGCGGTGCAGGAGGGGGCCGCGGCCTACCTCAACCGCCAGTTCAAGACGCTGGCGGTCTTCGCCGTCCTGGTGTTCTTCCTGCTCTTCCTGCTGCCCGCCGAGGACGGCGGCGTCCGCTTCGGCCGGTCGCTGTTCTTCCTCATCGGCGCCGTCTTCTCCGCGCTGGTCGGCTTCATCGGCATGACGCTCGCGACGCGCACCAACCTGCGCGTCGCCGCGGCGGCCCAGGAGTCGGGCACCAAGCGCGCGCTGCGCGTGGCGTTCCGGGCCGGCGGCGTCGTCGGCATGTTCACCGTCGGCCTCGGCCTGCTCGGCGCGTCCGTCGTGCTCCTCGCCTACGACGACCAGGCGCCGCGCGTGCTCGAGGGCTTCGCCTTCGGCGGTGCGCTGCTCGCGATGTTCATGCGCGTCGGCGGCGGCATCTTCACCAAGGCGGCCGACGTCGGCGCCGACCTCGTCGGCAAGGTCGAGCAGGGCATCCCGGAGGACGACCCGCGCAACCCGGCGACCATCGCGGACAACGTCGGCGACAACGTGGGCGACTGCGCCGGCATGGCCGCGGACCTGTTCGAGTCCTACGCGGTCACCCTGGTCGCCGCGCTGATCCTCGGCCAGGTGGCCTTCGGCTCGCAGGGCCTGGTCTTCCCGCTCATCGTCCCGGCGATCGGCGTCATCACCGCCCTGGTCGGCATCTACGGCACCTCGCCGCGCGACTCCGACCGCACCGGCATGAGCGCGATCAACCGCGGCTTCTTCCTGTCGGCGGCGGTGTCGGCGGTCCTCGTGGCCATCGCCGCGTTCGCCTACCTGCCGAGCACCTTCGACGGCCTCGACGGCGGCACGACGTCCGACCAGGACCCGCGCCTGATCGCCATCGGCGCCGTCGTCATCGGCATCGTGCTGGCGTCGCTCATCCAGGTGCTCACCGGCTACTTCACCGAGACGAACCGCAAGCCGGTGCAGGAGATCGGCAAGAGCTCGCTCACCGGTCCGGCGACCGTCGTGCTGGCGGGCATCTCGGTCGGCCTGGAGAGCGCCGTCTACTCGGCGCTGCTCATCGGCGGCGCGGTCTACGCGGCGTTCCTGCTCGGCGGCGGCTCGACCGTCGTCGCCCTGTTCGCCGTCGCCCTGGCCGGCACCGGCCTGCTGACCACCGTCGGCGTCATCGTCGCGATGGACACCTTCGGCCCGATCAGCGACAACGCCCAGGGCATCGCGGAGATGTCCGGCGAGGTCGACGCGGCCGGCGCGGAGGTGCTCACCAGCCTCGACGCCGTCGGC
>DATMKB010000230.1:0-12996 GCA_035553635.1 Mycobacteriales bacterium | reverse complement strand
CGAGCGGCCCCAGCGCACCTGCCCGTCGTCCTCGCGCTCGAGGTCCACCACGGCCGCCTGCACCGCCGCGGAGCTGGTGTCGAGGGCGAGGACGAGCACGCGGCGAGCCTAGGCGCGGTGTCGCTGACGTCACGCCCGCTCGCCAGGCCGCGGCCCCGCGGCGCGGGCACTCTGGACGCATGACCGCCCTCGCCCTGGGGCGACCTGCCGCGGCGGCGACCCCGACCGTGCCGGTCGGCCCCGCCCTGCCGTCGCTCGTGCCCGTGCTGGCGGTGGCGTCGGGGACGGCCGTGGCCGGCAACTACCTGCTCCAGCCGCTGCTCGCCCTGGTGAGCGCCGACCTCGGCGTCCCCGTCGGGGCGCTCGGCGCCGTGGCCGCGACGGCGCTGCTCGGCTACGCCCTCGGCCTGCTGCTCGTGGTGCCCCTCGGCGACGTCGTCGACCGGCGACCGCTGGTGGTGGGGATGCTCGCGGTCACCTCCGCCGCACTGGCCGTCGCGGCGCTCGCGCCGTCGGCAGCCGTGCTCGCCGCCGCGCTGTTCGTCGTCGGCCTCACGAGCGTCGTGGCGCAGGTGCTCGTGCCCTACGCCGCGAGCCTCGCCGACGACGCCTCGCGCACCCGCGTCGTCGGCACCGTCATGGCCGGGATCCTCACGGGCATCCTCGGCGCCCGCGTGGTCGCCGGCCTGCTCGGCGGCGAGCTGGGGTGGCGGGCCGTGCCGGCGGTCGTGGGCGTGCTCACCGCGGTGCTCGCGGCCGCGCTCTGGCGCCGGCTGCCGGCCGAGGTGCACCGCCACCGCCGCAACGGGCGCCCGGACGTCCCGTACCGCGAGGTGCTCGCCGGCGTCCTCCGGCTGGCCCGCACCGCGCCCGTGCTCCGCGTCCGCGCCCTGTACGGGGCCTGCGGCTTCGGCGTGTTCTCCGCCGTCTGGACCACGCTGGCGTTCCAGCTGCGCGACGCGCACGGGCTCGGCGCCACCACCGTGGCCGTCGTCGCCCTGCTCGGCGTGGCCGGTGCCTGGGCGTCGCCGCGCGCCGGGCGGCTCGCCGACCGCGGCCACGGCACCGTGGTGAGCGGCGCCGCCTTCGCCGGCCTCCTCCTGGGCGCCGGCGTGCTGGCCCTCGGCGACGGCCGGCTGCTCCTGCTGCTGGTCGGGCTCGTCGTCGTCGACGTGTCGGTGCAGGCCGGGCACATGGCCAACCTGGGCGTCGTCTACGCGGTGGCCGGCGAGGCCCGCAGCCGCGCCACCACCGTCTACATGACGTGCGTCTTCGCCGGCGGCGCCGCCGGGTCGCTGGCCGCCGCGACGGCGTACGGCGCCGCCGGTTGGACCGCTGTGGCCGGCGTCTGCGCGGTGCTCGGCGGAGCCGCCCTGGTGGTCTGGGCGGTCCGCCTGCCGCTCGGCGTCCCGGACCGGCTCGACGAGCCGTTCCCCGAGTCCGTCGCCTGACCGGGGTGGCGTCCGTCTGGCAGCACACCCCCGCGGCGTCCCGCGCCGGACGCAGCAGCGCCACGGCCCCGCGCGTCCGTCCGGACGCCGCGGGGCCGTGTGCTGCCAGACGGACGGGTCAGGCGCTGTACTGCTGGACGAGCTCGCGCTTGAGCACCTTGCCCGACGGCCCCAGCGGGAAGCCGTCGGTGAAGAAGATGCGGCGGGGGTACTTGTAGGCCGCGAGGCGCTCCTTGGCCCAGTCGCGCAGCTCGTCCTCGGTGATCTCGCCGCCGGCCGGGTCGAGCACGACGGCGGCGCTGACCTCCTCGCCGTACTGCGGGTCGGGCAGGCCGAACACCGCGACCTGGCCGACGGCCGGGTGGCGCAGCAGCGTCTCCTCGACCTCGCGCGGGTACACGTTGTAGCCGCCGCGGATGACCATGTCCTTCTTGCGGTCGACGATCGAGACGTAGCCGTCGGCGTCCTTCGTGCCGAGGTCGCCGGTGCGGAACCAGCCGTCGACGATCGCGGCCGCCGTCGCCTCGGGCTTGTTGAGGTAGCCCTTGAAGACGTTGTGCCCGCGCACGACGATCTCGCCGAGCTCGCCCGGCTCGGCGATGAGCTCGATGCGCTCGTCGACCTCGGCCCTGGCGATCTCGACCTCGACGCCCCAGATCTCCTTGCCGACCGTGCCGGCCTTCGGCTCGAAGCCGACCTGGTTGAACGTCGCGACCGGCGAGGTCTCGGTGAGGCCGTAGCCCTCGAGCACCTGCGTGCCGAAGACCTCGGCGAACTTCTCCAGCACCGGCACGGGCAGGGCAGCACCGCCGGACAGCGCCGACTTCAGCTGCGGGCGGTGGTCGGAGGTCTTGGCCGCCTCGAGCAGGCCGATGTACATCGTCGGCACGCCCATGAAGATCGTGCACTTCTCCTTCACGAGCAGCTCGAGGGCCTGGGCGCCGTCGAAGCGCGGCAGGAGCACCACCGAGGCGCCGACGAAGAAGGCGGTGTTCATGCAGCAGGTCTGGCCGAAGGTGTGGAACAACGGCAGGCAGCCGAGCACGACGTCGTCCTGGTCGATGTCGAAGCTCTTGGTCGCGGAGACCATGACGTTCATGAGGACGTTGAGGTGGGTGATCTCGGCGCCCTTGGGCTGCCCGGTGGTGCCGCTCGTGTAGAGGATGACGGCGGTGTCCTCCGGCTCGCGCGGCACGACCGCCTCGACCGGCTGCACCTCGAAGGCCTTCTGGTCGATGCGCTCGATCGTGGCGTCGCCGCCGTCCATGACGGCGAGCACCGGCACGCCGGCGAGCTCGGCGCCCTTGGCCCCCTCGCCGAGCAGCGGCGCGGCGCAGACGAGGACCTTGGCGCCGGAGTCCTCCAGCACGTACTGGATCTCCTCGGCCTTGAGCAGCGCGTGCACCGGCACCGCGACCGCGCCGAGGGCCAGCGTGCCGAAGTACGACAGCGGGAAGTGCGGCGTGTTCGGCAGCAGGAGCGCCACCTTGTCGCCGGGGCCGACGCCCTGGTCGCGCAGCACCTGCGCGTACTGCTTGGCGTGGCCCCACAGCTGCGCGTAGGTGAGCCGCAGGTCGCCCAGGACGACCGCGGTGCGGTCGGCGTGCCGGACGGCGGACTCGGCGAGGATGCTGGCGAGGGTCAGGGACATGGGGTGCGGGCCTCCCGGTCGGTCGTGTGACGCGAGTCTCGCACGCGCCGCGGACGGCGCACGCCGGTCCGCCGAGGTCCCGGACGCGCCGGTGGCGGCCACCCCGCGAGGGGTGACCGCCACCGGTCCGGAGGTGCGTGCCGTCAGGAGGTCGGGACCCCGTTGTCCGGCGGGGTGTCGGCACCCTCGGTGTACTCGGTGATCTCGCCGTCCGCGGAGTCCGTGGTCTGGATCTCCGTGCGGGAGGCCGCCGTGCCGTTCTCGATCTGCACGACGCGCACGCCGCTGATGCCGCGGTGCGAGTCGGCCGAGTAGTCGAGCGGGGCGAGCCACGGGCCCTCGAACTCGCTGCCCTCCTCCTCGATGACGCGGACGATCGACTCCCGGTTGAGGTTGTCGCAGACGCGCGACGCGGCGACCGCGAACGTGTACGCCTGTCCCATGCCGTAGACGCGGAAGTTCGTCAGCGGCTTGCCGTCGCCCTGCTCGTCCCAGATCGACTGGAACAGCTGGATCCACGGGTCGTCGGGCTGGTCGACCGTCGGGATGTACGACGTCGTGTAGAAGCCCTCGAGCAGCTGCGCGCCGTTGGTGACCGCGCCCTGCGAGAAGTTCGCGAGCAGCGCGCCCACGAGGTTCGCGTCGAGGCCGACGCTCGAGATCATCCACTGCGGGCTGTAGTTGAGCCGGCGCGAGACCAGCTGCGACAGCGCGGTGTACGCGGGGACGTTGAAGCCGACGACGAGGTCGGCACCGGCCTGCTGCAGCTGCGCGATCTGCGGGCCGACGTCGGTGTTGCCCGGGGTGTAGGTCACCTCGGCGACGACCTGGTCCTCGATGAACTGCTTGACGCCGGCGAAGCCGTCGCGGCCCAGGTCGTCGCCCTGGCCGAACAGGCCGACCTTCGCGTCGGGGAAGTTCTCCGCGATGTACTTGCCCATGATCTTGCCCTCGACCGTGTAGTCCGGCTGCCAGCCGAACGTGTACGGGTAGGTCTCGGGGTCGTTCCAGGCGAGCGCGCCGGAGGACACGAACAGGTCGGGGACCTGCTCCTCGTTGAGGAAGTCGAGGACGGCGCTGTGGGTCGGCGTGCCGAGGCCGCCGAGCATCGCGAAGATCTCGTCCTGCAGGACGAGCTGGTTGGTGACCGACGCGGTGTTGGTCGGGTTGTAGCCGTCGTCGCGGACGATGTACTCGACCTGCCGACCGCAGATGCCGCCGTTCGCGTTCACGTGGTCGAAGTAGGCCTTGTGGCCCGTGTTGATCTCCGAGTAGCCGGGGGCGGCCACGCCGGTCAGCGGCTGGTGCGTGCCGATGGTGATGGTCGTGTCGGTGATGCCGGTGGTGTCGCCCTCGACCTCCGCCGCGCTGTCACCACCGCTCGAGCCCTCGTTGTCGTTGCCGCTGCTGCCGCCCGCGCCGCACGCGGTCGCGAACAGGGCTGTCCCGGTCAGGGCGACGACCGCCCGGGCCAGGGGACGGCTCCTCTGGATCCTCACGTCTGCTCCTCCTCCTCCGGCCGGGCGTCCCGGCCTGGGGTCACTCTTGCGTCGAACTCGGACGATCTAGTGATCTTGCGGTGGATCGTGAGAGGACTGTGACCTGCGTCTCGGCGAGCGGGACGCAGGGTCAGCGCGCCTGCGCCGCGCGCATCGCCTTCTCGGCCTTGCGGGTGAGGTGGCGCAGCCGGATCGTGCCGACGACGCCCTGAGGCGCCGCCAGCATGATGACGACGAGGAACAGGCCGAAGATGAGCGGCGCCGCGTTGGCCGCCTGCACCTGCGACAGCCCGAGGCCCACGGCCCGGTCGGTGACGAACGGGATGAAGAAGACCAGCAGCGCGCTGCCCAGCACGGCCCCGGTGAGGCTCCCCAGCCCGCCGACGACGATCGCCACCAGCAGGAAGATCGACAGCACGATGGTGAAGCTGGTGGGCGCCACGAGCCGCGTGATGACGGCGAGCAGGGCTCCGGCGACGCCGGCGCAGGCCGCGCTCACGACGAAGGCGAGGATGCGCGCCCGGCCGAGGTCGATGCCGGCGAGCTCGGCGGCCACCTCGTCGTCGCGCACCGCGCGCCACATCCGGCCGTAGCGGCTGCGCACGAGGTTCGAGAGCAGGAACAGCACGAGCAGCGCGAAGAACCAGGCGAGGTACGCGCGGTACTTGCCGGCGGTGAGGTCGTTGCCGGTGATGAAGAAGAAGGCGTCCTGCACGAGGCCGGGGGCCTCCGGCAGGTTGCGCACCCGCAGGCCCTCCTCGCCGCCGAGCGTGTGCTCGAAGTAGATGGCCAGGCCGGGCAGGCCGACGGCGAACGCGAGCGTCGCGCCGGCGAGGTAGGGCCCGTGCAACCGGGACGCGGCCGCGCCGACGAGCACCCCGACCAGCGAGGTGACCACCACCGCCACCACCAGCACGAGGGTGAACGGGACGCCCTCGTACCGCTCGAGCATGAGCGCGGTGGTGTAGGCGCCGACGGCCATGAGTGCGCCGTGCCCGAGCGAGATCTGGCCGTTGATGCCGGTGAGCAGCGTCAGGCCGGCCACGGCCGGCACGTAGTACGCCATGGTCGCGAGCTGCGAGACGCGGAAGTCGCTGACGCTCTCGACGAGGAGCACGACGCCGACGAACGCCAGCAGGACCAGCAGCAGGTGGCGCGGGAGCGTCTTCTCCGGCACGAAGCGCCAGACGCCCTTCTTCTCGCTCCCGGGCAGCGTGAGGCCGGTGGCAGCGCCGGGCTGCTTCGCGTCGTCGGTGCTCTCGTCGGTGGCAGCAGTGGTGCCGTCGGGGGTGGTCACCGGGTCACACCTTCCTCGCGACGGAGCTGGAGAACAGCCCGCCTGGTCGGACCAGCAGCACCACGACGAGGATCGCCAGCGCGGCGAGGGTCGGCAGCGCGCTGCTGACGTAGCCGGACACGTACGTGCTCGTCAGCCCCAGGACGAGGCCGCCGACGACGGCGCCGACGAAGCTGTCGAGGCCGCCGAGCACCGCGGCCACGAAGCCGAAGACGACGACGGCGTCCATGTAGTTCGGGGAGATCGGGCTGCCGCTCGCGATGAGCACGCCGGCCAGCGCGCCGAACGCGCCGGCGAGCGCCCAGCCCAGGGTGAGCATGTTGCTGACGCGCACGCCCAGCAGCCGGGCGACCTCCTGCCCGAACGCCGCGGCCCGCATCTGCAGGCCCAGGCTCGTGAGCTGGAAGAGCACGACGAGCACGAGCAGCGCCACGACGACGGCGCCGAGCTTGAACAGGTCGTTCGGCGTGATGGCGACGAGGTCGAAGCCCTGCAGCGAGAAGGCGCCGGGGAAGCCGCGGAACTGGTTGCCGAACAGGATGCCGGCGAGCGCCACGAAGCCGACGAAGACGCCGAGCGTGACGATGACCGCGTTGATCTCGGGCCCGGACTCGACCGGCCGCACGATGACGCGCTCGACGAGCGCGCCGATGACGAACCCGCTCACGATCGCGACGAGCAGGCCGAGCCACCACGACCCGGTGGCCTCGATGGTGCGCAGCGCGAGGAAGCCGCTGAACATCGCCATCGCGCCCTGGCCGAAGTTGATGATGCGGGTGGCGCGGAAGATGAGCACGAGCGTGAGCGCGAACGCGGCGAAGACCGAGCCCAGGATCACGCCGTTGACGGTGAGGGTGACGAACTGCTCCACGGGGTCCCCTTCTAGAAGCCGAGGTAGGCGTGCCGGAGCTGCTCGTCCTGGGCGAGCCGCTGCGCGTCGTCGGTGGCGACGACCTTGCCCAGGTTGAGCACGACGCCGGTGTCGGCGATGGACAGCGCGGACTTGGCGTTCTGCTCGACGAGCAGGACCGCGAGGCCGGTGGTGTCGACGAGCTCGCGCACCAGCGAGAAGATCTGCGCCACGACGAGCGGCGCCAGGCCGAGCGAGGGCTCGTCGAGCAGGAGCACCTTCGGCTTGCTCAGCAGCGCGCGCCCGACGACGAGCATCTGGCGCTCGCCGCCCGAGAGCGTGTGCGCCGAGCGCTTGCGGCGGCTGTCGAGCGGCGGGAAGAGCCGGTAGACCTCCTCGAGGTCCTGCGCCTCGTCCTTGCCGCCGCGGAACATGCGGCCCAGCCGGAGGTTCTCCTCGACCGTGAGCTCGGCGATGACGCCGCGGCCCTCGGGCACGTGCGCCATGCCGCGCCGCACCATCGTCTCGACGGGGGTGCGCGTGATGTCCTGGCCCTCGAGCGCGATGGAGCCCGACTTCGGCCGCACGAGGCCGGAGATGGTGCGCAGCAGCGTCGTCTTGCCGGCGCCGTTCGCGCCGAGCACGGCGGTGATGCGGCCCTGCGGCACCGACAGGCTGACGCCGTCGAGCGCGGTGACCGGGCCGTAGGTGGCGGTGAGGTCCTTCACCTCGAGCATCAGTGGGCCTCCTCGGTTCCGAGGTAGGCGGCCAGCACCGCCGGGTCGTTGCGCACCTGGTCGGGCGTGCCGGTGGCGATGACGCGGCCGAAGTCGAGCACGGTGATGCGGTCGCAGACGCTCATGACCAGGTCCATGTGGTGCTCGACGAGCATGACCGCCATCCGGCCGGAGAGCTGCCGGATGAGCGCGCCGAGCTCCTCCATGTCGTCGGCGCCGATGCCGCCGGCGGGCTCGTCGAGCATGAGCAGGTCGGGCTCGCTGACGAGCGCCCGTGCCAGCGCGACGCGCTTCTGCACCGGGTACGGCAGGGAGCCCGGGAAGCGCGCGGCGTACTGCACGGCGCCGAGGGCGTGCAGCACGTACAGCGCGCGGTCGCGCAGCTCCTTCTCGTCGCGGTCCTTGCCCGGCAGGCCCAGGAGCGACGGCAGGAAGCCGGTCTTCGCGCGGACGTTCGCGCCCGCCATGACGTTCTCGAGCACCGGCATGTACGGGAACAGCCCGACGCCCTGCAGGGTGCGGGAGATGCCGAGCCCGGCGAGCTTGTGCGGCCGCAGGCCGCGCAGCACCTCGCCGCGCCAGCTCAGCGTGCCGGCGTCCGGCTCGAGGAAGCCGCAGACGACGTTGAACAGCGTCGTCTTGCCGGCGCCGTTCGGGCCGATGACGCCGAGGACCTCACCCGGGTCGACGTGCAGCGAGACGTCGTCGAGGGCGGTGAGGCCGCCGAAGCGGACGGTGACGCCGGTGGCCTCGAACCGCCCGGGGCGCGTCCCCGCGGCGGGCGACGCCGGCGCGGTCACGGGCGCCCCAGGGCGCGGTCGGGGCGTGGCAGACAGGCGCGCATGGAGCCTCCGCGTCGGTCGGGGGGTCTGACGGGTGTGGCGCAGGACACGCCAATGACTACCGCATCCCCCTTCCGCGAACCGGGCGAACCCCCCCTGGCCGGGTCACAGTCCGGTCTCAGAGCACCGCCCACCGCGGGCCCACCGCGCGCACCCGGGCCGTCCGGGGCGCTCCGTCGTCGTCGGGGCGCGCCAGCTCGACGTGCAGCCGGGAGTCGGCGAGGCCCTCGACCACCCCCTCGCCCCACTCGACGACGGTGACGGCGTCCTCGAGCGCGGCGTCGAGGCCCAGGTCGTCGAGGTCGAGGCGGGAGCCGGCGTCGCGCAGGCGGTAGGCGTCGACGTGCAGCAGCGGCACCGGGCCGCGGTGGGCGCGGGCGAGCACGAAGGTCGGGCTGGTGACGCGCCCGCGGACGCCGAGCGCCTCCCCCAGCCCCTGCGTGAGGGTCGTCTTGCCGGCACCGAGCGGACCGGACAGCACGAGCAGGTCGCCCGGCCGCAGCGACGCCGCCAGCCGGGCCCCGAGCGCCCGGGTCGCCTGCGCGTCCTCCAGCGGGACGGCGACCGGCAGCGCGTGCTCCCCCGGCACCACCTCGTGCGCACCGGGGGCGGGCACCGGCGCGCGGACGTCCAGCGCGCCGGCGGCGGCCGCCTCCGCCAGGGCGTCCTGCGTCAGAGCGGCGGCGACGTGCGACCACGTCACGCGGTGAGCTCCAGCGCCAGCGCCAGGTCCTCGCGCAGCAGGCGGCGCGGCTCGCCGCGCGGCCCGTACCGGATGGCCGCGCTCGGGTGGTAGGTCGGGAGCACGCGCGAGCCCAGCGCGTCGTGCACGCGGCCGCGCACGGCGGTGAGCGTCGTCGGGCCGAGGAACCAGCGGGTGGCCGAGAGCCCGAGGGCCACCACGAGCGGCGGCTGCGCGAGGGCGAGCTGCCGCTCGGCCCAGCCCCGGCAGCGCAGCGACTCCACGGGCTTGGGCGGCCGGTTCCCGGGAGGGCGGCACTTGAGCGTGTTCATGACCGCGACGTCCTCGCGGCGGCCGCCCGCCTCGGAGAGCAGCTCGTCGAGCAGCTGGCCGCTGCGGCCGACGAAGGGCCGGCCCGTCTCGTCCTCCTGCGCCCCCGGCGCCTCGCCGAGGACGAGGAAGCGCGCCTGCGGCCGCACGTCGCCCACCACGACCGACGTGCGCGTGGCCGCGAGCTCCGGGCAGGCGGTGCACGTCGACGCGGCGGCGGCGAGCGCGGCCAGGTCGGGCGCCGCCTGCGCGGCGGCCCGCACCTCGAGCGCGGCGGCGTCGGGCCTCACGCGGCTGCGGCCTCGCGCGCCCGGCGCAGCAGCGCGCGCAGGTGCTGCGTCACCTCCTGCGCCCGCTCGAGCTGCACCATGTGCCCGGCGCCCTCGAGCACCACGAGCTCCGCCGACGGCAGGGCCGCCGCCATCACCTCGCTGTGCTCGAGCGGCGTCAGCAGGTCCTTGCTGCCGACGAGCACGAGCACCGCGACGTCGCGCAGCACGTCGAGCGCCCGCAGCTTGTCGTGCGTCGTGAAGGTGTCGTAGAACTCTGCGATCACGTCGACGCGCGTGCGCGCGGTCATCTGCTCGACGAACTCGACGAGCGCCGGGCTGACGTCGTCGTCGCCGAAGGCGTAGTGCTTGGCGAGCAGGAACGCGAGGTCGGTGCCGAGGCGGCGTCCGCGCTCGAAGACCGACGGCCGCCGCACCATGCCGCGCGTCAGCCACGGCAGGACGCGCCTCGCCGCGCCGCCGAGCGCGGCGGGCAGGCCGAGCGTCAGCTCGGCGAGGTTGCCGGTCGAGGTCGCGAGCAGCGCGACGCCGACGACGCGGTCGCCGAACAGGTCGGGACGGGCGTCGGCGAGCGCCATGACCGTCATGCCGCCCATCGAGTGCCCGACGAGCACCACCGGACCGGTCGGCGCCGTCGCCTCGAGCACCGCACGCAGGTCGGCGCCCAGCTGGTCGATGGTGGCGCGCTCGGCGGCGCTGCGGCCGCTGCGGCCGTGCGAGCGCTGGTCCCAGTAGACGGCGCGCACCGAGTCGTCGCGCGACAGCGCCCGGCGCTGGTAGTGCCAGACCGCCATCTCCTGCGTGTAGCCGTGGCACAGGACGACGGTGAGCGGCGCGTCCTGCGGGCCGACCTCCTCGACGTGCAGCGCGACGCCGTCGTCCGCGACGACGCTGCGGGTGCGGTCGGCGGGCAGCCGGAAGAACGGCTCGTCCGCCTCCGGGTCGGGGCGCAGGCGCGTGCGGCCGACGGCGTACCGCTCGGCCGCCATGCCGATGCCGGCGCCGAGCGCGACGGCGCCGGCGACCGCGCCGACCAGCCCCTTCCTCACACGTGCACCCGGGGCACGCGCGCACCGACGCGGGTGACGATCTCGTAGGAGATGGTGCCGACGGCGTCGGCCCAGTCCTGCGCGGTGGGCTCGCCGTCGTCGCCGGGGCCGAAGAGCACGACCTCGTCGCCGGCCGAGACGTCGTCGTCGCCGACGTCGAGCAGGAACTGGTCCATGCACACGGTGCCGGCGATCGTGCGCCGCCGGCCGCCGAGCTGCACCGGGCCGAGGTTCGTCGCGCTGCGCGGCACGCCGTCGGCGTACCCGAGGGGCACGAGAGCGAGGGCGGTCTCCCGGTCGGTGACGTAGCGGTGCAGGTAGCTGACGCCGCTGCCCGCGGGCACGCGCTTGACCAGCGCCACGGTGCTGGTGAGCGTCATCGCGGGGCGGAGCCCGAAGGTCCCCTGGTCGGGCACGGGGGTGAGCCCGTAGAGGGCGATGCCGGGGCGCACGAGGTCCCAGTGCGTGTGCGGCGCGGTGAGCGTGGCTGCGCTGTTGGCGAGGTGCCGCACCTCGGGGCGCAGGCCGGCCCGCTCGGCCACCTCGACCGCCTCGGCGAACACGCCCACCTGCCGGACGTTGACCGGGTGGTCGGCGCCGCCGTCGGCGAAGGCGAAGTGGGTCCACACGCCGACCACCCGCACGGCGCCGTCGGCCTCGGCGCGGCGGGCGGCCTCGCACAGGGCCGGCCAGTCGGCCGGCGTCGCGCCGCCGCGCGACAGCCCCGTGTCGGCCTTGAGGTGCAGCCGGGCCGTCGTGCCCGTGGCGCGGGCGGCGGCGACCTGCTGCGCCAGCTGCTCCTCCGAGTACGTGCCGAGGTCGACGCCGGCGCGCACGGCGCCCTCGACGTCCTCCCCGGGGGTGCTGAGCCAGGCCAGCAGCGGTGCGTCGATGCCGGCCGCCCGCAGGGCGAGGGCCTCCTCGAGGAAGGCGACGCCGAGCCAGGCGGCACCGCCGTCGAGGGCCGCGCGGGCGCTCGGCACCAGCCCGTGGCCGTAGCCGTCGGCCTTGACCACCGCCATGACGCCGGCGCCGCCCGCCGCGCGCTCGCGCAGGAGCGCGGTGTTGTCGCGGATCGCTCCGAGGTCGACGCGGGCGGCGGTGCGGGTCACCGGCCCATCCTGCCGGACGGGGCGACCGGAGCCGGGCCGCGTCAGCGCAGCCCCCGCACCTCGCGGACGGCGTCGGGCCAGGCCTGGAGCACGAGCCCGGCGCTCGTCGGCGCCCCCGCCGCCGCCAGCCGCCCGGCGAGGCCGTGCAGGTGCGCTCCGGCGCTGCCGGCGTCGAGGGCCGCCAGGCCGCCGGCCAGCAGCGCGCCCGTGCCGCCGGAGAGCACGTCGCCGGTGCCGGCAGTGGCGAGCGCCGGCGTGCCGGTGCCGTTGACGCGCGCGGGGCCGTCCGGACCGGCCACCACGGTGGCGGTGCCCTTGAGCAGCACGTGCACGCCCAGGCGCGCGGCCAGCCGGCGGGCCGCGCCGACGCGGTCGGGGCCGACGTCGTCGCCGAAGCGGGCGAACTCGCGGTCGTGCGGGGTGAGCAGCGTCGGCGCGGTGCGGCCGTCGAGCAGCGACGGCTCCTGCGCGAGCACGGTCAGCGCGTCGGCGTCGACGAGCACCGGCACCTCCTGGGCGAGGACGGCGCGCACAGCCGCGACGGCGGTGGCGCCGGTGCCGAGCCCGGGACCGACGACCCAGGCCTGCACCCGTCCGGCGTCGACGACGTCCTCCCCCGACGCCTCGGCCACCACCACCTCCGGCCAGGCCGCGCGCACGCGCTCGGCGGCGTGCGCCGCCCCGGCGAAGCGCACCATGCCGGCCCCGGCGCGCACGGCCGCGCCGACGGCCAGCACCGCCGCCCCCGTGTACTGGGGCGAGCCCGCAGCGACGCCCACGACCCCGCGGGTGTACTTGTCGCTCTCCCCGTGCGCCGCCGGCAGGAGGTCGGCGACGTCGGCGTCCTCGAGCTGCTCGACCGGCGCGGGCGGCAGGGAGCCGGTCAGGCCGAGATCGACGAGCACGACCCGGCCGGCGTGCTCGCGGCCGGCGCCGACGAGCAGGCCCGGCTTGTGCGTCCCGAACGTCACCGTGAGCGCGGCCCGCACGGCGGTGCCCTCGACCGCGCCGGTGTCGGCGTCGACGCCGCTCGGCAGGTCGACCGCGACGACGTCGGCCCGGCCTGCCCCCCGCACCCGCTCGGCGAGCGCCGCCGCGGGCGGCCGCAGCGCACCGCGCGCACCGATGCCGGTGAGCCCGTCGACCACGAGGTCCGGCGCGCCGGGCAGGTCGCCGACCGCGCCGCCGGCCCGGCGCAG
Organism: Mycobacteriales bacterium; assembly: GCA_035553635.1. GTDB lineage: Bacteria > Actinomycetota > Actinomycetes > Mycobacteriales > SCTD01 > DATLGD01. Next base: position 7 of record DATMKB010000230.1, on the reverse strand, counting down.
GGCTGCG
>DATMKB010000229.1:0-4462 GCA_035553635.1 Mycobacteriales bacterium | reverse complement strand
CGTCCACACGATGTCGTTCCAGCGCGGCGTGCCCGGCACCTTCGCCGCCGACGGCCCGGACGCCCGCTTCACCGCCCGGCCGGGCCTGTCGGTCGCCGGCAAGGCGCCGAAGTCCTCGACCGGCACGACGATCCGCTGGTGGCCCGACCTCCCCCTGTTCAGCAAGGGGTCGGAGGTCGACGTCGAGAAGCTGCACGCGCGGCTGCGCCAGACGGCGTTCCTCGTCCCGGGCCTCGCGCTCGCGGTGCTCGACCGCCGCTCCGGTGAGCTCGTCGAGGAGGTCTTCCGGTTCGACGGCGGCACGGCCGACTTCGTCGAGCACCTCGCGCCCGACCGCCCGCTGTCGGACCCGGTGCACATCACCGGCAGCGGTACCTACAAGGAGACCGTCCCGGTCCTCGACGACTCGGGCCACATGACCACGCAGACGGTCGAGCGCACCTGCGAGGTCGACGTCGCGTTCCGCTGGGGCACCGGCTACGACACGGTCGTGCAGAGCTTCTGCAACGTCGTGGCCACCGGGCACGGCGGCACGCACCAGAACGGGTTCGAGCGCGCGCTGCTGCGCACGCTCAACGAGGCGCTCAAGGCCGCGCGCGTGCTCAAGGCGAACGACGACCCGGTGCTCAAGGACGACGTCCTCGAGGGGCTCACCGCCGTGGTCACGGTGAAGGTGCCGGAGCCGCAGTACCTCGGCCAGACCAAGGACGAGCTGGGCACGCCGGGCGTCAGCAAGATCGTCGCGGACGTCGTGGGCAAGGGCCTCAAGGCGCAGTTCCTCGACAACCGCAAGACCAAGGCCGTGGCGCGACAGGTGCTCGAGAAGGTCGCCGCGGCGGCCAAGACCCGCCAGGCGGCGCGGGCGCACAAGGAGGCCGCGCGGCGCAAGAACGCGCTCGAGACCTCGACGCTGCCCGCCAAGCTCGCCGACTGCCGGTCCACCGACGTCGACCGCACCGAGCTGTGGCTCGTCGAGGGCGACTCGGCGCTCGGCACCGGCAAGCTCGCGCGCAACTCGGAGTACCAGGCGCTGCTGCCCCTGCGCGGCAAGATCCTGAACGTCCAGAAGGCCGGCATCACCGAGATGCTCAACAACGCCGAGTGCGCCGCGATCATCCAGGTCGTCGGCGCCGGCAGCGGCCGCACGTTCGACCTCGAGCAGATGCGCTACGGCAAGATCGTCATCACCACCGACGCCGACGTCGACGGCGCGCACATCCGCTGCCTGCTCATCACGCTGTTCGCCCGCTACATGCGGCCGGTCATCGAGAGCGGGCGCCTGTACGCCGCGGTGCCGCCGCTGCACCGCGTCGAGCTCGTCGGCGGCCAGGTGCACTACACGTACACCGACAAGCAGCTGCAGCAGCTGCTCAAAAGGCTGGAGGCGCAGGGCAAGCGGGTGAAGGGCCAGATCCAGCGCTACAAGGGCCTCGGCGAGATGGACGCCGACCAGCTGGCCGAGACGACGATGCACCCCGCCACCCGGACGCTGCGCCGCATCAACGTCGGCGAGCTCGACGCCGCGGAGCGCGCGCTCGAGCTGCTCATGGGCAACGACGTCGCGCCGCGCCGCGACTTCATCGTCACGAGCGCCGACCGGGTCGACAAGGGAGCGCTGGACACCTGATGGCGCGTCGCAGGAGCACGACCCTCGCGACCCCCTCGTCCGTTGCGTCCGTCTGGCAGCACATCGGTCCCGCTGCCGGCGCCGGACGCGTCCGGGGGACGGCCTCGCTGCGTCCGGCGGCGCACGCGGGGCCCAGGTGCTGCCAGACGGACGCAAGCGGAGTGGAGCTGTAGTGGCGAGGCGGAGGCCGGGGCGGGGCGGCGAGATCCCGCCCTTCGAGGGCGACGGCACGATCATCGACACGGACGTCGTCGAGGAGCTGGAGAGCAGCTACCTCGAGTACTCGTACTCCGTCATCTACAGCCGCGCGCTGCCCGACGCGCGCGACGGCCTCAAGCCGGTGCACCGGCGCATCCTCTACTCGATGGCCGACAGCGGGCTGCGGCCCGACCGCGGCTTCGTCAAGAGCGCGCGGGTCGTCGGCGACGTCATGGGCCGCTTCCACCCGCACGGCGACGGCGCCATCTACGACGCGATGGTGCGCATGGCGCAGGGCTTCGCGATGCGCATGCCGCTCGTCGACGGTCACGGCAACTGGGGCTTCTCCCCCGACGACGCCCCGGCCGCCAGCCGGTACACCGAGTGCCGGATGACGCCGGCCGCGCTGCTGCTCACCGACGGTCTCGACGAGGAGACCGTGGACATGGAGCCGAACTACGACGGCTCGATCCTGCAGCCGTCGGTGCTGCCGGCCTCGTTCCCGAACCTGCTGGTCAACGGCACGAGCGGCATCGCCGTCGGCATGGCGACGAACATGATCCCGCACAACCTCGTCGAGGTCGTCGACGCGGCGCGGCACCTGCTGCAGTCGCCCGAGGCGACGCTCGACGAGCTCATGGCGATCGTCCCCGGGCCCGACCTGCCGACCGGCGGCCAGCTGCTCGGCATGGAGGAGGTGCGCAGCGCCTACGAGACCGGGCGCGGCGTCGTGCGCATGCGCGCCACCGCGGAGGTCTCGCCGCTGCCCCGCGGGAAGACGCAGATCACCGTCACCGAGCTGCCCTACGGCGTCGGCGCCGAGCGCGTCATCGCGAAGGTCAAGGAGCTCGTCACCGGCAAGAAGCTCCAGGGCATCAGCGACATCAAGGACCTCACCGACCGCCACCGCGGCACGCAGCTGGTGATCGAGGTGAAGGCCGGCTTCAACGGCCAGGCGGTGCTCGCCGAGCTCTACCGGCTCACCCCGCTCGAGGAGAGCTTCGGCATCAACAACCTGGCGCTCGTCGAGGGCCAGCCGCGCACGCTCGGCCTGAAGGAGCTGCTGCAGGTCTTCCTCGACCACCGCGTCGACGTCGTCACCCGGCGGTCGCGGTACCGGCTGCGCCGGGCGCAGGAGCGCGCGCACCTCGTCGAGGGCCTGCTGCTCGCGCTGGCGAACATCGACGAGGTCGTGCGGATCATCCGCTCCTCCGCCGACGTCGCCGAGGCGCGCACCCGCCTGGTCGAGGCGTTCGAGCTGTCCGACCTGCAGGCCGGCTACATCCTCGACATGCAGCTGCGCCGCCTCGTCGCGCTCGAGGTCGAGAAGCTCGAGCAGGAGCTCGCCGAGCTGCGGGCGCGCATCGCCGAGCTCGAGGAGATCCTCGCCGACCCGGCCGTGCTGCGGCGGGTCATCGACGGCGAGCTCGCCGAGGTGGCGGCCGAGCACGGCTCGCCGCGCCGCACCGTGCTCGTCGGTGGCGACCTCAAGGCGCTCGTCGCCCGCCGGGCCACCTCCCTCGAGGTGGCGGACGAGCCGTGCGACGTCGTGCTGTCCTCGGCCGGGCTCGTCGCGCGCACCCCGCTGCACGCCGACGCCGACGTCTCCGGCGGTCGCCGTCGCACCGGCCGGGTGCGCCACGACGTCGTGGTCTCGACCGCCCGGGTCACCACCCGCGGCACGGTCGGGCTCGTCACGAGCGCCGGGCGCGTGCTGCGCGCCGGCGTGCTCGACCTGCCGGACGTCCCCGCGGTGACCACCGGCGCGCTGTCGCTCCGCGGCGGGGCCCCGGTGTCGGAGTTCGCCGCGCTCGAGCGCGGCGAGCGGGTGATCGCCCTGACCCCGATGTCGGAGGAGGGCCAGGGCCTGGCGCTCGGCACCAAGCACGGCGTCGTGAAGCGCGTCGTCCCGGACTGGGGCGGCAAGCAGGAGGCGGTCGAGGTCATCGCCCTCAAGGACGGCGACGAGGTGGTCGGCGCGGTCGAGCTGGAGACCGGCGAGGAGGAGCTCGTCTTCTTCGCCTCCACCGGCGACCTGCTGCGCTTCCCCGCCTCCCTCGTCCGGCCGCAGGGCCGGGCGGCGGGCGGCATGGCCGGCATCAAGCTGGCGGCCGGCGCGCAGGTGGTCGGCTTCAGCGCCGTCGACCTGCGCGCGCCGGAGGGCGTGCTCGACGTCGTCGACGAGCCGGTCGTCGTGACCGGCGCCGGGCTGCCGCCCGAGGGCCGGGCGAAGGGCCCGACCGGGATGGCCTGGGGCCAAGTGTCGAGCGTCAAGGTGACGCCGCTGTCGGAGTACCCCCGCAAGGGGCGGGCGACCGGTGGCGTGCGGGTGCAGCGGCTGCTCGCCGGCGAGGCGCAGCTCGTCCTCGGCTGGGCCGGTCGCGGGCCGGCCTGGGCCGCGGCCTCGGGCGGCGACCCGGTCGAGCTGCCGACCGCGTACGGCAAGCGCGACGGGTCCGGCACGCCGGTCGACAAGCGCCCGACGGCCGTGGGGCGCCCGTACGTCGGGGGCTGACGCACGACCGTCACCCGGTCGAGAGGTGATCTCCGGGGACGGACCGGGCAGACCACGCGTCAGGACATGACCGTGCACTGCCCGAGAGGACCTCTCATGACCAGCCCCCACGACCGGACCGA
>DATMKB010000228.1:0-3858 GCA_035553635.1 Mycobacteriales bacterium | reverse complement strand
CCGCTCCACCCGCTCGGCGTTCCTGCGGACGCTGCGCAGCGTCGTCGACGTGCGGGGGCAGTGCGTCACCGCCCGCGACCGGCTGTACCTCGCCGCGGAGGTGCCGACGCTGCTCGTCTGGGGCGACCGCGACCCGATCATCCCCGTGGCGCACGCCCGGGCTGCGAGCGCGCTGCTGCCCGGCGCGCGCACCGAGATCGTGCCGCGGGCCGGGCACCTGCCGCACCGGCACGACGCGGCGGCGTTCGCCGCGCTGGTCGCCGGCTTCGTCGCCTCGGTGCCTCCCGCCCAGCACGACCCGGACGCCTGGCGCGAGATGCTCCGCGCGGGCGACACGGTGGTCGACCTCGCTGACCGCAGCGCCGCGCCCGTCCCGGCGTGACCCGGCTGCGGGAGGCCGTCGCCGCGTCGGGCTGGGTCGTCGTCGACGGTCCGGGCGACGCCGCCTCGACCGCCGGCCTGACCGCCCGCGGCCTGCCGGAGCTCGTCGTGCTCGGCCTGCCCGCGGAGACCGGCGGCGCGCTGCTGCACGCGCTCGGCACGCGGCTGGCCGCCGGCGAGCGGCTCGTCGACGGCGAGCCCGTCCCCGGCCTGCTCGACGGGCCCCCGCCGGTGCTCGTGCGGGTCACCGCGCCGGTGCCGGCACCCGCCACCGAGCTGTACGACGACGTCGTCCTGCGCCAGCTCGTCTGGCCCGACGCCGAGGGCCGCTACCCGTGGCACGCCGGCTTCGCCCACGACCAGCCCGTGCTCGGACCGCCGCCCCCGCCGCCGGTCTCCCTCGCCGAGGCCGGCACCGCCCTGCCGTCCTGGCCGCTCGCCGAGGACCCGCACACACCGGTGCTCACGGCCCGGCCGGTGGCCGCCGGCGCCCCGGCGCTGCTCGTGCTCCGCGACGACGACGGCGGCCTGCGGCTGCTCGACGGGGAGAGCGACTTCGACCCGTCCGCGGCGGTCGAGGAGTGCCTGCACGACGCCGTCGACCGCGACCCGTCGCTGGTGGCGGCGGTGGCGGCCGTCGAGCCCGGCCAGGCCGCCGAGCGCGACGCCGCCGGCGACCCGTGGACCGTCGCGGACTGGTAGGCCTAGGCGGTGACGAAGTCGAGCAGCTCCTCGACCGAGCGCAGCAGCGGCACCTCGAGGTCGGCGTAGGAGTCGACCGCCGCGAGCACCCGCCGCCAGCCCTCCCACGGCTCGCCCCAGCCCAGGGCCGCGCAGACCCCCTCCTTCCACGGCCGGCCCGGCGGCACGACCGGCCAGGCCGCGATGCCCACCGACGCCGGCTTCACGGCCTGCCACACGTCGACGTACGGGTGCCCGGTCACCAGGACGTGCGGCGAGCGGACCTGCGCCACGACGCGGCTCTCCTTGCTGCCCGCCACGAGGTGGTCGACGAGCACGCCGAGGCGCCGGTCCGGTGCCGGGTCGAAGGCGGCGACGAGGCCCGGGAGGTCGTCGACGCCGTCCAGCGCCTCGACGACGACGCCCTCGACCCGCAGGTCGTCGCCCCAGACGCGCTCGACGAGCTCGGCGTCGTGCCGGCCCTCGACCCAGATGCGGCTGCCGCGCGCGACGCGCGCCCGCTGCCCCACCACCGCCACCGAGCCGGACGCCGTCCGCGCGGGCCGCAGGGGCGCGGCCGGGCCGCGGTGCCGCACGAGCTGCACCGGCGCGCCGTCGACGAGGAAGCCGTGGCCGAGCGGGAAGACGCGCACCGCGCCGTGCCGGTCCTCGAGCGACACGCGCTCCTTGTCCGACCCGACGACTGCGCCGCAGAACCCGGTCTCGACCTCCTCGACGACGAGCCCCGGCTCGGCCGCCTGCTCCGGCACGGTGCGGCGCGGGCGGCGCAGCTCGGACAGGACGTCGGCGGAGTACTGGCGGGAGGGCACGCGCCGACGCTAGGTCGGCGGGCGCCTCACCCCCCGGTGGCGCGCCGGTCCTGCGCGCCGCCGTCCTTCCCGGGCTCCTCCGGCGGCGCCGCGACGCCGTCGAGCGCCGTGAGCGCCGGGCACCGGGAGCCGGGTGCTGCCGGCATGCCCAGCGCGGCGGCCGCCTCCTGCACCGTGCAGAGCACGTGCGCGCCGATGGTCGGCGACACCATGAGGGTCCAGTGGTCCGGGCACGCGGGGTCGCCCCCGATGAGCGCCTCCTCCGGGCAGCCGGCCAGGAACGTCGCGCCCTCCTGCAGCGTCTGCAGGTACGACTCCTCGCTCTCGGTCATGTAGCCGAGGAAGTCGTTGGCCGCGCCGAGGAACAGGTGGTCCTGGGCCTCGACGCTCTCGCGCAGGAGGCGGTTGACCCTCGGGAAGACCTCACCCGGCGCGACAGCGACGAACAGGTCCCCCAGGCGCAGCGCCCCGGCGTAGGTGCCGACCAGCCCGCCGCTGTACCAGGGCGGGGTGGTGGCCCGGTCGATGCGCAGCTCGCCCTGGCCGAGGAGGCCGACGATGCCGGGCAGGAAGTTGGCGGCCAGGACCGGCTGCGCGAGCTGCTCGCGCAGGAAGGTGCTCTGCACGCCCACCGTCGAGCCGCGGACCGGCTCGAGCGCTGCGGTCGCCTGGGCCAGGAGGGTGCGCAGCCGCTGCCGCGCCTCGGCCTCCCGGTCGTCCTGACTGCCGCTGACCTTGTTCCAGTCGGTGGAGCCGATCGAGCCGACGGCGCCCATGCCGGCTCCGCCGTACAGGGCCTCGGCCTCCTGGGCGGCCCAGGCGGTCCAGTCGCCGCTGGTGCCGTCGCGGTTCGACGACCCGAGGACCGTCGCGTGCGGCGAGTAGTTGACGAGGGTCAGCAGCCGCTCGCCGTCCGGCGCGTCGGCGACGAGCAGGCGGAACTCGTCGTCGCGCTCGGTGTTGGTGCCGAAGGAGTAGGACGACGTCGTCGGCGGGCCCTGGACGCTGGCGACCCGCAGGTGCGCCGGCCGGCGACGCTCGTACGCCTGCACGGCCGCCTCGACGACCGCCTCGCGCTGCAGCTCCATCCACCACTGCGGGACGCCGCCCCAGAGGCCGATGACGTCGGGCCCGGCGTGCGAGTGGTCGGACTGCACGACGACGTGGGTGGCCGGCACTGGCAGGCGGCGCGCCACCTCCTGCCGGATGTCGTAGATGCCGTTGCCGCCGCCGTGCTCGTCCTTGTAGGCGGCGAAGAGCCCGATGCTCGTCGTCGTCACGACGATCGCCGTGTCGCCCGCGCCCGCCTCGCCGGTGACGGCGACGGCCCGGGCGAGCATCGGGTCCTCGACGCGGGTCATGGCCCTCGTGCAGAACGCGCCGTAGCCGCCGATGCAGATGCTGCCGTCGTACGGCTCCGGCGGGTCCGTGCTGACCGCGGCGGTCCCGACGAGGAACGGCGCGGGCGGCGGTGCCGCGGGGGTGGAGGCGGCCAGGCCGACGCCGGGCAGCACCAGAGCGACGGCGGCGGCGAGCAGCAGGGGTCGGCGCATGCCGACGTGGTTCGCCCCGTCCGCGCCGGTTCCTGCACCTCGGGACCCGCTCTGCCGTCCTGGCTCGCCTCCTGTCGGCGGGCACGGCGGGACCTCCCGGCGGGACCGTCAGAAGGGGACGTCCTCGGGCCAGCCGCGGGCCAGCGTCGCGCCGGGGTCCGGGCTCGCGTCGCGAGTGCGCCGGAGACCCGGTGGCGCGTCCTCCTCGTCGGCCGGCTCGTCGTGGTGCTCGAGCACGGCGACGAGCGACCTGTCGCGCTGGGCGATCAGGTCCGGAGCGGGGAGGCGGGCGCCGGGTGGTGGCGGCACGGGCGGCTGGTCGTGCCGCGGGTGGTGCGCCGTCTGGCCAGCGGGGCTGGTCCAGGTGGTGCCGGTGGCGTCGCGGACCGCGGTCCAGCCGGCGTGCTTGAGCT
>DATMKB010000227.1:0-5812 GCA_035553635.1 Mycobacteriales bacterium | reverse complement strand
CGCAGAGGCGGCGACGCCGTCCGGCTCGCCGATGTCCGGCGGTACGGAGGCCAGGACGTCGGTCACCTGACCGCCGGGAGAGACAGCCACGAGGCTGCGGTCGGCGCGCAGGACGACGACGTGACCGGGCTGCACCAGCGGTTCGGCGACGTCGACAGCGGTGCCGGACGCGGTGAGGGAGCTCGTGCCGTCCCCGCACGCCGCGGCGAGCAGCAGCACGCAGATCAACGTCGTCCGGGTGCGAGCGATCGACACCGGCGCAGAGTCGCACGAGGAGCACTCCGTGCCGGCACCGACGGCCCACGGCCGCAGTGCAGTCGGGCGCTGAGCCCGCGTCCGCGGTGCGGTGGTCCTGCGAGCCCGACGACGGACGGCGCGGCCAGCCGGGCCAGCTCGCTGCGCGTTGCCTCGTCCGGACGCGAGCGGCGAAGTGCGCCCGTCACGGCCACACGCACCGCGGCAGACGCGGGCGCATCCCCCTTGCGCGTCCGTGCAGTGCGGAGCATGTTCCGCGCCTGGGGGTGGGGCGCGTCCTGGGCCCACCCCGCAGTCCGGTCATCACTGAGCTGCAGCCGGGCGCCGTCGTCCGGCCGTCGAGGAGGACTCCGTCGTGTCGTTCGTCGCCAGAGAGGTCGTCGTCACTGCCGCTGAGGGCGAGGTCGTGACGGCCTTGGGCAGCCGCTACGTCTACAAGCTCCTCGGGCAGCACACCGGTGGCGCCTTCTCGATGGTCGAGGAGACGCTCCTCGACAGCGAGGGGCCACCGTTGCACGTGCATGACGACGAAGAGGAGACGTTCTACGTGCTCGAGGGTCGGGGCCTGTTCGTCGCCGGGGACACGCAGCGCGAGCTCGCGCGCGGCGACCTGGTGGTCGTGCCGCGGGGCGTCCCGCACGCCCTGGCGCCCCGGGGCGAGCAGCCCCTGCGCATGCTCGTCATCTGCTCACCTGCGGGTCTCGAGCAGTTCTTCGTCGAGGTCGAGCGGCGAGAGACGTCGGCCGGTCCGCTGAGCGAGGAGGACGTCGTCGCCCTCGCGGCGGAGTACCGCACGCGCATCGTGGGGCCGCCGATCGGCGCGTGACGGCACGCCGGTCGTCCACCGCTCGTCGGCACGTGCGTCATGCCCGCGGCCGGAGGACCGGTGGTGTGCGCTCGGCGGTCCGTCCACGCCGATGACGGTCCGGGTCGCAGGCCGCTCGTGCTGCGCGACGCCGAGCGGACCGGTGTGCGAGCGAGCCCCGCGCCGCTGGCCGCGCACGGCCTCGCCCCGACCCCGGCCACGGGACCCACGGCCCGCCGGTGCCCTCAGGGCTGCGCGGTGCCGGCGTCCTTGGCCGTCCGGACGGTGCGCGCCAGGTCGCGGCCGAAGACGACGTCGAGCCGCTCGCGCACCGCGTGCGCCACGACGGCGAGCAGCGCGTCGGTCGACAGGGTCGACAGGTCCTTCACCGTCTCGTGCAGCGCCGGCCAGCCCTCGTCCGGGCGGCCGGAGGCGTCGAAGGGCTTCCACACCTCGTCGAGGAACAGCTCGACGAAGAGCTTGGCGATGCCGTCCGCGTGCTGCAGCAGCTTCGCGGCGGCGTCGAGCGAGCGGTCGAGCGGGATGCCGAGCTCGACCACCGAGGCGCCGGCGGCGGTGAGCTGCGGCAGGACCTCCTCGTACTGGTCGTCGTCCACCTTGCGCAGCAGGCCGGTGCGCTCGGCCTTCTTCAGCAGCGCCGGGTCGTCGGTGCCGAAGCGCTCCGCGAGCTCGCCGGCGGTGACGATGGCGCGCTCCGGCTCGCCGAACAGCGCCCGCAGCGACCGGACGAACGTCAGCACCTGCTCGGTGGACCCGCCGGTGGTGTCGAACAGCCGCTTGATCGTCTCGAGCTTCACGCCCTCGGCCTGCAGGTCCTTGACCAGCTCCAGCCGCGCGCGGTGCTCGGGGCCGTAGTAGCCGGTGCGGGCCTTGACGAGCGGCGGGGGCAGCAGGCCGCGGGCCTGGTAGGCGCGCAGGTTGCGCTCGGTGATGCCGCTGCGCTGCGAGAGCTGCCCGATCGTCAGCCACTCGCCATCGAGGTCCTGCTCCTTCATGTGACACACGGTACAGCCGCTTGCCATGTGACACCAACGCGTGTTGCCCTGATGTCATGTTCACGCAGGAGCGCACCTGGACCCGGCTCGCCCGCCGGCTGAGCACGCCCCTGCTGCCCGAGGACTACGTCGGCCTGGTCGACCCGCTCGTCGGCAGCAGCAGCCTGCGGACCCGCGTCGTCGACGTGCGGCCCGAGGCGGCCGGGGCCACCACGCTGGTGCTGCAGCCGGGGCAGGGCTGGACCGGGCACCGCGCCGGCCAGTACGTGCGGCTGGGCGTGGAGGTCGACGGCGTCCTGCACTGGCGCTCGTACTCGCTCACCGCGCCGCCACGGCCGGACGGTCGCCTCACCGTGACCGTCGGCCACGTGCCGGGCGGCCGGGTGTCGGAGGTGCTCGCCGCGACGGCGCCCGGCGCGGTGCTGCGCCTGGAGCCGGCAGCCGGCGACTTCGTGCTCGACGACGCGCCCCGGCTGCTGTTCCTCACCGGCGGCACCGGGCTCACGCCCGTCATGGGCATGCTCCGCGAGCTGGCCGGCCGTCGTGACGTCGTCGTCGTGCACAGCGCCCGCACGCGCGACCACGTCCTGTTCGCCGACGAGCTGCGCGCGCTGCCGGCCGTGCGGCTGCTCGAGCGGCACACCGACGTCGACGGGCTGCTGGCGCCCGAGGACCTCGACGCGCTCGTGCCCGACTGGCGCGAGCGCTCCGCCTGGGCGTGCGGTCCCGCCGGGATGCTCGACGCCCTCGAGGCGCACTGGACGGCCGCCGGCCTGCCCCTGCGCACCGAGCGCTTCGCGCCGGCCCGCACCGCCGTGCCGGGCGCCGTCGGCGGCACCGTCGCCTTCACCCGCTCCGGCACCACGGTGCAGGCCGACGGCGGCACCGCGCTGCTCGACGCCGGCGAGGGAGCCGGCGTGCTGCTGCCGTCCGGCTGCCGCATGGGCATCTGCTTCGGCTGCGTCGTGCCGCTGCTCGACGGCCAGGTCCGCGACGTCCGCACCGGCGCGGTGCACGGCGAGCCCGGCGACCTGGTCCAGACCTGCATCTCCGCCCCCTGCGGCGACGTCGACCTCGACGCCTGACCGCCCCCGACCTCGGGAGACACCGCGATGACCGCCCAGACCCAGAGCACGCTCGACCGCGCTCCGGACCGTGCTCCGGACCGTGCGCCGCTGCAGCTGGTCCCGTCCATGCCCGACGCCGTCTCCCACCTGACCGACGCGCAGGTGGAGGAGATCGGCCGTCGCCTCGACGCGCTGCGCGAGGAGGTGCTGGCGTCGCTCGGCCAGGCCGACCGCGAGTACGTCCTGCGCGTCATCCGCCTGCAGCGCACGCTCGAGGCCACCGGGCGGGGGCTGCTCTTCGCCGGCGTCCTGCCGCCCGCGTGGCTGGCCGGCACCGCGTGCCTGTCCGTGGCGAAGATCCTCGAGAACATGGAGCTCGGCCACAACATCCTGCACGGCCAGTGGGACTGGATGCGCGACCCCGAGATCCACTCGACGACGTGGGAGTGGGACACGCTGTCGCCGTCCGAGTCGTGGAAGCGCACGCACAACTACGAGCACCACACGTTCACGAACGTCGTCGGCAAGGACCGCGACGTGGGCTACGGCGTCCTGCGCATGTCGGAGGAGCAGCGCTGGAACCCGTACTACCTCGGCAACCCGGTCTACAACGTGCTGCTGTCGCTGTTCTTCCAGTGGGGCGTCGCACTGCACGACCTCGAGGTCGAGCAGGTCGTCGCCGGGCGCAAGCCGTGGGGCGTCGCCTGGAAGCAGCTGCGGCAGATCGGCCGCAAGGTGCGCCGCCAGGTGACCAAGGACTACGTCGTGTTCCCCGCGCTCGCGGGCCCGTTCTTCGCGCCGGTGCTCCTCGGCAACCTCACGGCGAACCTCGTCCGCAACGTGTGGTCGCACGCGATCATCTTCTGCGGCCACTTCCCCGACGGCGCCCTGCAGTTCTCCGAGGAGCAGCTCGACGGCGAGACGCGCGGCCAGTGGTACGTGCGGCAGATGACCGGCTCGGCCAACCTCGACGGCGGACCGCTCTTCCACCTCATGAGCGGCAACCTGAGCTTCCAGGTCGAGCACCACCTGTTCCCCGACCTGCCGAGCAACCGCTACGCCCAGCTCGCCGAGCAGGTGCGGGCGATCGCCGAGGAGTTCGGGCTGGAGTACACGAGCGGCCCGCTGTCGACGCAGTACCTGCAGGTGCTGCGCCGCATCAACCGGCTCGCGCTGCCGTAGGCCGCCTCCCGTCCGGGGCGAGCAGCTGCTCGCACATCGTCCCGGCCAGCCAGCCCTCGAAGCTCCGCGGGGACCAGCCGCTGTCGCGCACGAGCCGCAGCAGCTGCTCGGGCGCGGTCAGGTTCCACAGCAGGTCGACCGAGCGGCTGCGGCTGTGCCGCAGCCGGCCCTTGGCGGCGACGTCCTCGACCACCACCTCCGCCCCGCGCCGGCGCTCCGCCTCGCTCTGGCGCAGCAGGTCGCGCAGCGGCTCCTCCTGGCCCGCCGCCTGCACGAGCACCTCGTGCACCGGCGCGTACCGGCGGTTGATGGCGGTGGCGAACCGCGCGTAGCGGCGGAGCACCTCGGCGGCGTCGGGGGTGTCGCGGACGTGCTGCGCGCTGCGACGTGCGGCGACGGGCACGTCCTCGTCGTCACCGGCGATGGTGACGTCGCGCACCTGCTTGAGCAGGTCGCGCTTGCTCCCCACCGACGTGAAGACGGTGGGCTTGGAGACGCCCGCCCGGCTGGCCACCTGGTCGACCGTGGTCGCGCCGTAGCCCTGCTCCACGAACAGGTCGTGCGCCGCGGCGAGCACCGCGGCGCGGGTGGCGCGCGCCGCTGCCTCGCGGGCCGGTGAGACGTAGGAGCGGGGGGCCTTGACCTCCATGACCACCGAGCCTACCGTCCGCCTATCCATTAGACGAGCAGTCAAGTGAAGGGGTGGGTGCATGACGACCAGCACCGTGCCGACGGCCGCGCCGTACGTCGCGAACGTCGAGGAGCAGCAGCAGCTGGAGTGGTTGAGCGGGCACCCGGTCTCGGTGCTGCTCGACGCCGCCAGCAGCGCTGGTCAGCTCATGGTCCTGCGCTCGACGCCGCCGGCGGGCTCCGCGTCGCCGCTGCACGTGCACGGGCGCGAGGACGAGGTCTTCGTCCTGCTGTCCGGCGCGGCGCTCGTCGTGGCCGGCGACCAGGCGCACGAGCTGCGCGCCGGCGGGGTGGCGTTCCTGCCGAGGGACGTCCCGCACGCCTACCGGATCACCGAGGACGCCCACATGCTGACGCTGTGCACGCCGGGCGGCCTCGAGGAGTTCTTCCGCACCGCCGGGCACGACCTCTCCCGTCCGAAGCCCGACGGCTGGGCCATCACGCCGGCGTCCATGACGGCCGCGCTCGAGCCGCTGGGCGGCCGCATCCTCGGACCGCCCCCGCCGCCTCCCGGGTCCTGACCTCTACGGCAGCGCCCGCGAGCGCTGGTCGCGGCCGAGCGGCCCGTACGGGTAGTCCGGCGGCTCGGGGTCGCTGGCGGCGTCGAGCGACGCCGTCTCCTCGGCCGACAGGTGCAGCCCGACGGCCCCCAGGTTGTCCTCCAGCTGCTCGACCGTGCGCGCGCCGAGGATCACCGACGTGACGCCCGGGCGGTCGTGCAGCCAGGCCAGCGCGACCTGCGGCATCGTCGCGCCGCGCGCCTCGGCGACGGCCCGGACGGCGTCGACGACGTCCCA
>DATMKB010000226.1:0-4737 GCA_035553635.1 Mycobacteriales bacterium | reverse complement strand
CCGTCGCGGGCCACCGTGCCGGCCGCCGGCGGCAGGTCGCCCGCCACCATCCGCAGCAGCGTCGTCTTGCCGGTGCCGTTCGCGCCCACGAGCGCGGTCTTCGTGCCCTCGCCGACGCGGAAGCTGACGTCGGCGAAGAGCACCCGCCCGTCGGGCAGGACGGCGCTCAGCCGCTGGACGTCGACGTACCCCTGTGCCCGCCCTGCCGGGAGCCACCCGGCGTGGCAGCATCCCGCTGCGTGATCACCCTGCTCGGCCTGCTCGGCGTCGTCGCGGTGCTGTTCGCCGCCGCGGTGGTGGCCACCCGCTCCGACCCGCTGCTCGCACCGGCCGACCCCGTGCGCCCGGCGCTCGAGCTGCCGGACGGGCCGATGACGGCGTCCGACGTCGGGGCGGTGCGGTTCTCCACCGCCGTCCGCGGCTACCGCATGGACGAGGTGGACGCCGTGCTGGCCCGGCTGGCCGAGGAGCTGGCCGACCGTGACGCGCGCCTCGCCACCCTCGAGGAGCGGGCCCCGGGCGCCTGACCCACCATGGGGCGCATGAGCCGCCCGGTGGTCCTCGAGCTGTCCGTCGACGTCGACGCCCCTGCCGCCGACACCTGGGTGGCGGCGACCGACTGGGCCGGTCAGTCGGAGTGGATGCTCGGCACGGACGTGCGCGGCACCGCCCAGGGCGGGCAGGGCGTGGGCGGCGGCATCGAGGCGTTCACCGGCCTGCGCCTCGGCCCGCTGCGGCTGGGCTTCCTCGACACCATGGTGGTCACCCGGTGGGAGCCCCCGCAGCGCTGCGACGTGCTGCACACCGGCCGCGTCGTGCGGGGCACCGGCACCTTCGTCGTGCGCCCGCGGGACCGGGACCGCTCGACGTTCGTCTGGCGCGAGGACCTCGTGCTGCCGCTCGGGCCGCTCGGGCGGCTCGGCTGGGTGCTCGTCCGGCCGCTGTTCGCCGCGGGCGTGCAGGTGTCGCTGCGCCGCTTCGCGCGGTGGACCGAGGCGCGCACGGCCCGCCCGGCGGCCTAGCGGCCGGAGAAGACCGGCTTCTCCTTCGCGACGAAGGAGCGCACGGCGTCGCGGTGGTCCTGCGTGCCGCCGGCGCGGGTCTGCTGGCGGTCCTCCTCGGCGAGCGCGTCGGCCAGCGACGAGGACGCCGACGCCCGCAGCGCGGCCTTGACGCACGCGTAGGCGGCGGTGGGGCCCTGCGCCAGCCGGCCGGCGAGCTCCTGGGCGGCCGGCAGCACCTGCTCGGGCGCCACGACGGCGTTGACCATGCCCATCTCGAGCGCCTGCTCGGCGGTGAACGGCTCGGCGAGCAGCAGCAGGGCCCGCGCGCGTCCCTCGCCGACCAGCCGGGGGAGCGACCACGACAGGCCGCTGTCGGCCGACAGCCCGATGCCGGTGAAGGCGGTGGTGAAGCGCGCGCCCGCGGCGGCGATGCGGAAGTCGAGGACGCAGGCCAGGCCCAGCCCGGCACCGGCCGCCGTCCCGTTCAGGGCCGCGACCGTGGGCACCTCGAGCTCGGCCAGCGCCGTCACCAGCGGGTTGTAGTGCTCGGCCACGGTCGACAGCGGTGCGGGGTCACCGGCCTCGAGCAGCGCGGCGTGCTCGCGCAGGTCCTGGCCGACGCAGAAGGCGCGGCCCGCGCCGGTGAGCACGAGCGCGCGGGCGCCGGACTCCCGGACGGCCGCGACCGCCTCGAGCAGGCCGCGCTTGAGGTCGAGGGTGAGCGCGTTGAGGCCCTCGGGCCGCGACAGCGTCAGGGTGGCGACGCCGCCGGCGACGTCGAGCAGGGCGGTGCCGTCGCCGAAGGCGGAGGTCGTCGCAGGAGTCGTCACGGCGCCCATCCTGGCGCGTCCGCCCCCGGGCGCCCGCACCACCCGGTCATGCGGAAGGATGGAGCCTGCACGTCGGGCCGGTCCCGCACCCGGGGCCGGCTGCTCACCGCACGACTCCAGGAGGTACGGCCATGGCGGCGATGAAGCCGCGGACGGGCGACGGTCCGCTCGAGGTCACCAAGGAGGGCCGCGGCATCGTCATGCGCGTGCCCCTCGAGGGCGGTGGGCGCCTCGTCGTGGAGCTCAACGCCGAGGAGGCCGAGGCGCTGGGCGACGCCCTCAAGGCCGTCGTCAGCTGAGCGCCGGCTGACCCGCATGCCGCCCTCCCGCCGCCGCCGCGCGGCCGCCCTGCCGGCGGCCGCCCTCCCGGACGTCCGCCTCGCCGCGGAGGTCCCCGGAGCGGTGGCCGTCCTGGCGGTGCCCGTGCGGCCCGGCGGGGAGGCGCCCGAGGTGCTCGCCGCCGTCCCGGCCGAGGCCGGCGACGTCGCCGGGCTGCTGCGCCGGGAGAAGGCCGACGGCGCGGCGGCAGAGGTGGTCGGCGTCCCGCTCGTCGACGGGCCGCACGAGCGCGTGCTGCTCGCCGGCACAGGGGCGGGGCAGCCGGCCGACCTGAGGCGCACCGGTGCCGCGCTGGCGCGCCGGGCGAAGGCCGCCCCGTCGCTGGCGGTCGACCTGCGCGGCCTGGCTCCCGACGCGGAGGGCCTGCGGGCGCTCGTCGAGGGGGCGCTGCTCGCGTCCTACTCCTTCAGCCGCAAGAAGGAGCCCAAGCCGCGCGCCCTCACGGAGGTCGTGCTCGTCGCCGACGCCGCGCTGCAGCCGGCCGTCGACCTCGCCGTCGCCACGGCCACCGCCACGGCGGCCGCGCGCGACCTCGTCAACACGCCGTCGGCGGAGAAGACGCCGCAGTGGCTCGCCGAGCAGGCGCAGGCGCTGCTGGGCGGCGCGCAGGTGCGCGTGCTCGACGAGCGCGAGATGGCCGACCTCGGCTTCGGCGGCATGCTCGCCGTCGGGCAGGGGTCGAGCCGCCCGCCGCGGTTCGTCGAGGCCCACTGGGACGGCGGGAAGGGGCCGCACGTCGTCCTCGTCGGCAAGGGCATCACGTTCGACAGCGGCGGCCTGTCGCTCAAGCCGAACGACTCCATGGTGGCGATGAAGACCGACATGGGCGGCGCCGCCGCGGTGCTCGGCGCGCTCGCCGCCGTCGTCCGGCTGCAGCTGCCGCTGCGGGTCACCGCGCTCGTGGCCGCCGCGGAGAACATGCCGAGCGGCAGCGCGCAGCGTCCCGGTGACGTCATCACCCACTACGGCGGCCGCACGGTCGAGGTCCTCAACACCGACGCCGAGGGCCGGCTCGTGCTCGCCGACGCCCTCGCCTACGCCGACCGCGACCTGCAGGCCGACGTCGTCGTCGACGTCGCGACGCTCACCGGGGCGATGCCCGTGGCGCTGGGCCGCCGCTGCGCCGGGCTCTTCGCCTCCGACGACGCGCTGGCCGCCGAGCTGCTCGCCGCCGCCGACGCCGCGGGCGAGCAGGCCTGGCGCATGCCGCTCGTCGAGGACTACCGGCACGCGATCGACTCGCCGGTGGCCGACCTGCGCAACATCGGTCAGCCGCGGCTCAAGCTGCAGGGCGGGTCGATCACCGCGGCCCTGTTCCTGCGCGAGTTCACCGGCGGCCGGCCGTGGGCGCACCTCGACATCGCCGGGCCGGCGCGCGCCGGCGGCGACGAGGACGAGATCACCAAGGGCGGCACCGGCTACGGCGTCCGGCTGCTCGTGCGCTGGATGGAGGCGCTGGCCGCCCGGCCGGCCCGCAGGAGGAGGAGCGCCTGATGCACGGGCTCACGGTCCGCTGGTCCCTCGGCGACAGCCCGCCCGGCACGGAGGACGCCCTGCGCGCCTACGTCCGCGACGAGTCGGTGGCCCGCTTCACCGGCATGCCCGGGCTGGTCCAGAAGACCTGGCAGATGAACGAGCGGGGCTTCTTCTCCGGCGTCTACGTCTGGGCCACGCCCGAGGCGCGGGCGCAGTTCCTCGAGGACTTCCGCGCCAACCCCTCGAAGGTCACCCAGCTCATCGGGCACGGCCCCGACGTCGTGCAGGAGTGGGAGCTCGTCGGCGTCGCCGTCGGCGCCGAGGGCCCGCTGCGCCAGCCCTAGCCCGCTGGCCGGCTCTAGGTCGGCGCGTCCGCCAGCGCGGCGACGAGCAGGCCGGGCCCGACGGGCACCGCCGCCGGGACCAGCCGGGTGTCGTCGCGCAGCGCCCGCGCGAGCTCGCGCAGGGCGATGGTCTCCGGGTCGCGCGCGGCCGGGTCGGCCACCCGGCCGCCGCCGAGCGCCCCCGCGAACACGACGACGCCGCCGGGCCGCAGCAGGCGGACGGCGTGCTCGAGGTAGTCGAGGTTCTCCGAGCGCGCGGCGTCGCAGAAGACGAGGTCGTAGGCGGCGTCGGACAGCCGCGGCACGACGTCGAGGGCGCGGCCGGAGATGAGCCGAGCCCGGCCCGACGGCACGCCGGCCTCCGCGAGCGACTGCTTGGCCAGGCGCTGGTGCTCGGCCTCGCTGTCGACCGAGGTGAGCACGCCGTCCTCGCGCATGCCGCGCAGCAGCCACAGCGCCGAGACGCCGGCGCCGGTGCCCAGCTCGACCACCGCCTTGGCCCGCACCGCCGCGGCGAGCAGCCGCAGCAGGGCCCCGGTCCCGGGGTCGACCGCGCCCACGCCCACCTCGGCCGCGCGGGACCGGGCGGAGTGCAGCGGGGCGTCCTCGGGCTGCCAGGACTCGGCCCAGCCGGTCAGCTCGCTGGCGATGACGGCCTCCTGGTCGGCGGGGCGGACGATCTCGCGCGGAGCGTACCGACCGGGCGGGCGGGAACCCCGGAGGCCGTCGCGGCGTTGCACCCGA
>DATMKB010000225.1:0-10220 GCA_035553635.1 Mycobacteriales bacterium | reverse complement strand
GTGGGTGTCGTGGTGGAAGTCGAAGCCCCGGGCGTCGCCGCCGGGGGTGACGTAGGCGTTGCACTGCGTCGCGTGCCCGAGCTCGGCGGCCAGCTGCCGGCAGAAGCGGGCGAGCGGCGGGTGCGTGCGGTGCAGCGCGTTCAGCACGAGGGTGGCGCCGTCCGTGTGCTGGGCGTGCAGCGCGTCGGCGTCCACGAGGTCGGTCAGCGTGCGGCCGCCGGCCGTGGCGCGGCGGACCGGGGAGGGCAGCCCGCTGCCCTTCGCCACCGTGCGGAAGAACGGCGTGCGCAGGCCGCGCTCGGCGACCATCTCGTCGACGTCGTCGACGGACAGCAGGTCGCTGAAGGCCTCGGCGCCGCGCGGCAGCTCCTTGCCGCGCGACAGCAGCGGTGTGCGCGACCAGTGCTCGGCGGCGAACGTCGCCGCGTCGACCGACGTGCAGCGGGTCAGGGCGTCCACGGGTCCTCCGTCTCGGGCGGCAGGGTCGGGCCGGCCCGCCGGGGCGCCGGCGTCGGCGCCCCGGCGGGAGCGGACTAGCTGTCGGAGCCGTCGGCGCTGTCGGTGCCGGCCGGGTCGGCGCCGGCGGGGTCGACCTGCGTCGAGTCGCTGTCGCCGGCGTCGGCGTCGCCGCCGCCCGTGTCGGTGCCCGCCGGGTCGACGCCCGCCGGGTCGACCTGGGTCTCGTTGCTGTCGCCGCTGTCGGCGTCGCCGCCCGGGCCGGGCATCGTGGCGGTGGTGGTCTGGATGTCCTCGTCGCGCAGGGTCGTCACGCGGTCCTCCGGGGTTCGTCGTCCGCGCCCGCGGTCGGGGCGCGCTGCGTCCCGCCCCTGCCCCGGCGCCGCGCCGCCACACGCGTCCGGGCACGACCGGATCCGGACGGAGGGGCCTGTTCCGGGCACGAGCGCCGTCGCCGCCGTGCCCTCCGGGCCCGCGGTCCCTACCCTGGAGGGGTGACGACGGTCCCCGAGGTGGCGGTGCGCGCGGTGCGCACGTCGGTCCTCGAGGACCCGCGCCCCCTGCTCGAGCTCCTGCCGGAGGACGACGCGCTGGCCTGGGTGCGGCACGGCGAGGGCCTGGTCGGCTGGGGCTGCGCGGCCCGGGTCGAGCTCTCCGGCGAGGCGCCCTTCGCCGAGGCGGCGGCCTGGTGGCGCGCCGTCGTGGCCGGTGCCGAGGTCGTCGACGAGCTCGCGCCGGCCGGGCTGCCGGGCACGGGCCTGGTCGCCTTCGGCTCCTTCGCCTTCGACCGCGGCACGTCCGTGCTCGTGGTGCCGGAGGTCGTCGTCGGCCGCTCCGGGGGCCGCACCTGGGTCACCACCGTCGACGGCGCGCCGCTCGACGCTCCCGCCACGCCGGTGCGCGTGCCGCAGCGGCTCGAGCTCGTCGACCGCTCCGCCGGCCGCTACACCGCCGCGGTGGCCGACGCCGTCGCGCGCATCCGCTCGGGCGAGCTCGCCAAGGTCGTCCTGGCCCGCGACGTCGAGGCGCGCCTGGACGCCCCCGTCGACGTCCGCTGGCCGCTGCAGCGCCTGGCCGACGGCTACCCCGGCTGCTGGACGTTCGCCGTCGAGGGCCTGGTGGGCGCCACCCCCGAGATGCTCGTGCGGCTGCGCGACGGCCGGGCCAGCTCCCGCGTGCTCGCCGGCACCCTGCGGCGCACCGGCGACGCCGCCCGCGACGCCCGCATGAGCGACGCCTTCGGCCGCTCGATCAAGGACCTCGAGGAGCACGGCTACGGCGTCCGCTCGGTGGTGGAGGCGCTCGCGCCGCACTGCAGCGAGGTCGACGTGCCGTCGTCGCCCTTCGTCCTCGACCTGCCGAACGTCCTGCACCTGGCCACCGACGTCACCGGCGTGGTCCGCGACGGCTCCACCTCGCTGGACCTGCTCGCCTCGCTGCACCCGTCGGCCGCCGTCTGCGGCGCGCCGACGCCGCTGGCCCGCGCCGTCATCCGCGACATCGAGGGCCTCGACCGCGGCCGCTACGCCGGGCCCGTCGGCTGGCTCGACGCCCGCGGCGACGGCGAGTGGGGCATCGCCCTGCGCTGCGCGGAGGTCGACGCCGACGACCCGTCGCGGCTGCGCCTGTTCGCCGGCTGCGGGCTGGTCGAGGGCTCGTCGCCCGAGGCCGAGCTCGCCGAGAGCGACGCCAAGCTGCTGGCGATGCGCACCGCCCTGGCCCCGCCGGCCTGACGGTGCCGGTGCCGGTGTGGGCGCCGGTGTCGGTCCCGGGCGCCGCGGGAACGCCGCCCGCCATGACGACGCCGGAGCCCGACCGCCTGCCCGACCCCGCCGACGGCGCCGACGGCGCCGACGCCAAGCAGCACGGCGACCCGCTGCTCACCACCGCGCAGGGCGAGGGCCGCGAGGACGGCACCCGCCACGGGACGGCCCCGCAGGAGGACCAGCCGCGAGGGGACTAGCGGAGGGCGGCGGCCACCGCGGCGCGCAGCTCGCGCGCGAGCGCGACCGCCTCCGCGCGGTCGGTGCGCGCGTGCACCACGCGCAGCCCGTCCGGTGCCGCGAGCCCGCCCGACCACTGCTCGTAGGGCGTCCGCGTGGCGGCGCACAGCGCGCGCAGGTCGACGCCGTGCGGCGTGCCGAACACCCGCTCGAAGCCGGGCGCGCCGGCCTGCTCGAGCAGCCCGAAGATGCCGCCGCCGTCGTTGTCGACGACGACGAGCGTGAGGTCGGGCCGCGGCTCGTCCGGGCCGAGGACGAGGCCGTTGGCGTCGTGCAGGAGGGTCAGGTCGCCGAGCAGCGCGAACGCCGGCCCGGCGGCCAGCGCGACGCCGAGCGCGGTGCTCACGGTCCCGTCGATGCCGGCCGCCCCCCGGTTGGCGTGCACCCGCACCCCGGCCCGCGGACCGGCGAGGAAGGCGTCGCGCACCGGCGTGCTCGACCCGAGCACGAGCGCCGCACCGTGCCGCGCGGCGGCGTCGAGCACCGTGCGGGCCACCAGCGGCTCCCCGGCGAGCAGGCGGTCGGCCACGGCGGCCGCCGTGCGGCCGGCCTCCGTCCAGGCCGCCAGCCAGGACGGGTCGACCGGGCCGCCGCCGGGCAGCGGCACGGCCGGCAGCGCGCGTCCCGCTGACCGCGACGGGTCAGCCCACCGCCCGCGCCGGTCGACCACGACGTCGGCGGGCGTGCCGGCCACGAGCCGCCCCACCGCGCGCGACAGGGTCGGCCGGCCCACCACGAGCACCCGGTCGGGCGGCGGCAGCGCGCCCGCGCCGAGCACGAGGTCGGGGACGGGCAGCACCTCGGGCGCCGGCACGGCACCCGACGACGGCTCGGCCACCACCGGCCAGCCGCGCGCGGCGGCGAGCTCCTGCGCGGCGCGGGCGTCGCCGCCGTCCCCGAGGACGACGACCGTGCGCGCCGGCAGGTCGTCGGGCGGCCGCGGCACCGGACCGGCCGGCACGCGCGCGGTCCAGGGCGCCCCTCCCGGCCGCCCGTCGAGCGGTTCCGGCCAGTCGTCGGTGCCGTCGGGGACGAGCGGCTCGCGCAGCGGCAGGTTGAGGTGCACGGGGCCGTCGGCCGCCGCGGCGAGCGCCTGGCACGCCAGCGACCGCCAGTACGCGACCTCGCCGGCGCGCTCCGTCGGCGCCCCGACCTCGACGAACCAGCGGACGGCGCCGCCGAAGGCCTTGACCTGGTCGACGGTCTGGTTGGCGCCGGTGCCGCGCAGCTCGGGCGGCCGGTCGGCCGTGAGCAGCAGCAGCGGCACGCCCGCCTGGTCGGCCTCCGTCACCGCGGGCGCGAGGTTCAGCACGGCGGTGCCGGACGTCGTCACCACCGGCACGGGGACGCCCGACGCCCTCCCGAGGCCCAGCGCGAGGAACGCCGCCGACCGCTCGTCCACCCGCACGTGCAGGCGCAGCCGGCCCTCGGCGTCGGCCCGGTGCAGGGCCAGCGCGAGCGGCGCCGACCGCGACCCGGGTGCGAGCACCGCCTCCCGCACCCCGCCGCGCACGAGCTCGTCGACGAGCACGGTCGCGAGCGCGGTGGACGGGTTCACGCCGCCATCCTCGCCGTCGCGTCCGTCTGGCAGCACATCGAGGCCGCACCCGCCGCCGGACGTGGCGCGCGGCTCCGCCGCTGCGTCCGGCGGCCTGCGCTGCCTGAACGTGCTGCCAGACGGACGGACGGCCTCACAGAAGAACGGCGCAGCGCGCGAGCCGGTCGCGCCACCACACCTGCCGGTCCTTCGGCGCGGCGAGCGCCTGCAGCCGGGCCGGGTCGGGCGCGACGGCGCGCACGGGCAGGCTGCCGTCGGCGACAACGAGGTCGGCGACGTCCGCGGCCATGAGGCCGGTGGTCGCGAGCCCGCAGGCGTAGGGCAGGTCGGGCAGCGCGCCGGCGAGGGCGAGCCCGGCGGAGATGCCGACCGAGGTGTCGAGCGCCGACGACACCACGACCGGCAGCCCGCACGCCTGCGCGACGTCGAGCGCCGCCCGCACCCCGCCGAGCGGCGGCACCTTGAGCACGACGACGTCGGCCGCCCCGAGCTCGGCCACGCGCAGCGGGTCGTCGGCCCGGCGCACGCTCTCGTCGGCGGCCACCGGCACCGGGCAGCCGCCGGCGCGCAGCTCGGCGAGCTCCTCGACCGTGGCGCACGGCTGCTCGGCGTACTCGAGGCCGTGCTCCGCCAGCGCGTGCAGCGCCTCCCGCGCCTGCGCCACGGTCCACGCGCCGTTCGCGTCGACCCGCAGGCCGGCGTCGGCGCCCAGCACCCGGCGGACGGCGGCGACGCGCGCGACGTCGTCGGCGAGCGACTGGCCCGCCTCGCCGACCTTGACCTTGGCGGTGCGGCAGCCGGGGAAGCGCTCCAGCACCTCCCGCACGCGCGCGGGCTCGACGGCGGGCACCGTGGCGTTGACCTCCACGCGGTCGCGCACCGGGTGGGGCCAGCCGGTCCAGGCCGCCTCGAGGGCCGCCGCCAGCCAGCGCGCGGACTCCGCGTCGTCGTACTCGGGGAAGGGGGCGAACTCGCCCCAGCCGGCCGGCCCCTCGACGAGCACCGCCTCCCGCACCGTCGTGCCGCGGAACGGCACGCGCATCGGCACGGCGACGACGTGGGCCCCGGCGAGGAGCTCGGGCACGGGCAGCGGCAGCGGCACGCGCCTAGTCTCGCGCCCGTGACGATCTCCGAGCTGTTCGACCCGTCGCAGTGGCGAGAGGTGCCCGGGTTCGAGTCCCTCACCGACATCACCTACCACCGCCACACGGCCCCCGGCCGCGACGGCATGGTGGTGCGCGTCGCCTTCGACCGGCCCGAGGTGCGCAACGCGTTCCGGCCGCACACCGTCGACGAGCTGCACCGCGTGCTCGACCACGCCCGGCAGTCGCCGGACGTCGGCTGCGTGCTGCTCACGGGCAACGGGCCGTCGCCGAAGGACGGCGGCTGGGCGTTCTGCTCCGGCGGCGACCAGCGCATCCGCGGCCGCGACGGCTACCGGTACGCCTCCGACACCGGTGCCGAGAGCATCGATCCCGCCCGCGCCGGCCGGCTGCACATCCTCGAGGTCCAGCGGCTCATCCGCACGATGCCGAAGGTCGTGATCTGCGTCGTGCCGGGCTGGGCGGCCGGCGGCGGGCACTCCCTGCACGTCGTCTGCGACCTGACGCTCGCCAGCCGCGAGCACGCGCGCTTCAAGCAGACCGACGCCGACGTCGGCTCCTTCGACGCCGGCTACGGCAGCGCGTACCTCGCGCGCCAGGTGGGGCAGAAGGCCGCCCGCGAGATCTTCTTCCTCGGCGCCGAGCACGACGCCGAGGACGCCTTCCGCATGGGCATGGTGAACCGCGTCGTCCCGCACGCCGAGCTCGAGCAGACGGCGATCGCGTGGGCGCAGACGATCTGCAAGAAGTCCCCCACCGCCCAGCGGATGCTCAAGTTCGCCTTCAACGCCGTGGACGACGGCCTGGTGGGCCAGCAGGTCTTCGCCGGCGAGGCGACGCGCCTGGCGTACATGACCGACGAGGCCGTCGAGGGCCGCGACGCCTTCCTCGAGAAGCGCCCGCCGGACTGGGACCGCTTCCCCTACTACTTCTGATGCGGCCGCTGCGGGCGTCGGTCCCGGACCTCGCTCTCGTGCGGGCCGCGCTCGACGGCTCGGGACCGGCGCTGCTCACCGACCCCGCGGCGGCGCTGGCCGGCCCGGTCGACGACGAGGTCTGCGCCATCGTGCCGACGTCCGGCTCGACCGGCGCGCCGCGCGGCGTCGAGCTCACCGCGGCCTGCCTCACCGTGAGCGCCCGGGCCACGGCGGAGGTGGTCGGCGAGGGCCAGTGGCTGCTCGCGGTGCCGCCGACGCACGTGGCCGGGCTGCAGGTGCTCGTGCGCTCGGTGCTCGCCGGCACCTCGCCGGTGGTGCTCGACGGCCCGACGACGCGCGCCTCCTTCGAGGACGCCGCTGCCCGGATGACCGGCGGGCACCGCCTCGTTGCGCTGGTGCCCACGCAGCTGCGGCGGCTGCTGGGCTCCCCGGCCCTGCGCGCGCTCGACGCCGTCCTGCTCGGCGGGGCGGCCGCGCCCGCCGACCTCGTCGAGGCCGCCCGCGCCGACGGCGTCCGCGTCGTCACCACCTACGGCATGACCGAGACCAGCGGCGGCTGCGTGTACGACGGCGTGCCGCTGGCCGGCGTGACGGTCGAGGCCGGCGACCGCATCGTGGTGCGCGGGCCGGTGGTGGCGCGCGGCGTGCTGGGCGGCGAGCGGTTCTCCGGCGAGGTGCGCACGAACGACGTCGGCGAGTGGCGCGACGGCCGGCTCGTCGTGCTCGGCCGCGCCGACGACGTCGTCGTCACCGGGGGCGAGAAGGTGGCGCCCGCCGCCGTCGAGGACCGGCTGCGCGCGCACCCGTCGGTGGTCGACGTCGCCGTCGTCGGCGTCCCCGACGAGGAGTGGGGGCAGCGCGTGGTGGCCGTCGTCGTCCTGCGGGGCCCGCTGGGGCTGGAGGAGGCTCGCGACCACGTCGCCGGGCCGCTGCCGCGCGCCGCCGCCCCGCGCGAGCTGCGCGTCGTCGACGCGCTGCCGCTGCTGCCGTCGGGCAAGATCGACCGGATGAGGCTCCGCGCGTGACCACAGCGGCCCAGTGGGTGGCCGGCGCCCGGCCCCGCACGCTGCCGGCCGCCGTCGCGCCGGTGCTCGTGGGCACGGGCGCGGCGGTCGACCCCTCGCCCGTGCGGGCGCTGCTGGCGCTCGTCGTCGCGCTCGCGCTGCAGGTCGGCGTCAACTACGCCAACGACTACTCCGACGGCGTCCGCGGCACCGACGCCGACCGCGTCGGGCCCCTGCGCCTGGTCGGCTCGGGCGCGGCCTCGCCGGCGGCGGTGAAGCGGGCGGCGCTGCTCGCGCTGGGCACCGGGGCGGTGGCGGGCCTGGTCCTGTCGGTGCTCTCGGCGCCGTGGCTCGTCCTCGTCGGCGCCGCCTGCCTGGCCGCCGCCTGGGGCTACACGGGCACCGCGCGCCCGTACGGCTACCGCGGGCTCGGCGAGGTCAGCGTCTTCGTCTTCTTCGGCCTCGTCGCGGTCTGCGGCACCGCGTTCGTGCAGGGCGGGCGGGTGACCGCCGGCGCGGTGCTGGGCGCCGTGGCCATGGGGGCCCTCGCCTGCGCGGTGCTCGTCGTCAACAACCTGCGCGACCTGCCGACGGACGCCGTCGTCGGCAAGCGGACGCTCGCCGTCGTCCTGGGCGACGCCGGCACCCGGCGGCTCTACGCGGCGCTCGTCGCGGTGGCCCTCGTCGTCCCGCTCGGCGCGGCCGCGGTGACCGGCTCCGGCTGGCCGCTGCTGGGCCTGCTGGGCGGGCTGCTCGCGACGACGCCGCTCGGGGTCGTGCTCGCCGGCGCGCAGGGGCGCGACCTCGTGCCCGTGCTCGGCGCCACGGGCCGCGCCCAGCTGGTCACCGGCGCCCTGCTCGGCCTGGGCCTGCTGCTCGCCTGACGGACGCGCCTCGGCCGCCGACGCCGGTGATCACCAGGGGGCTGCCGTCACGACCGGCCCGGCGTGTCGGCCGTGTCGCCCCTGGTCATCCCGCTGGAGCTGCCGGCGAGCGGCCGGCGGACGCCGACATCACCACGCACCTGTCGTGTGGCACGCCGGCGCGCCGGACGGCGGACGCGTGGTGATCACCCGACCGCGCACGACGGGCAGCCGGCGCCGCCCGCTGCCAGACTGGACCCCATGACCCGCGCGACGCTCGACAAGGACCCCGCCGAGGTCGCGGCCATGTTCGACGGGGTCGCGCCGCGCTACGACCTCACCAACGCCGTCCTGTCGCTCGGCCAGGACCGCGGCTGGCGCACGGCCGTCCGCGACGCCCTCGACCTGCGCCCCGGCGACACGGTCCTCGACCTCGCCGCCGGCACCGCCACGAGCAGCGCGGCCCTGGCGGACACCGGCGCGGCCGTGGTCGGCTGCGACTTCTCGCTCGGCATGCTCCGGGTCGGCAAGCGCGCCGGGCGCCCCGGCGTCGAGCTGGTGGCCGGCGACGCCCTGCGCCTGCCCTTCGCCGACGGCGCGTTCGACGCCGTCACCATCTCGTTCGGCCTGCGCAACACCGCCGACCCCGCGCAGGCGCTGCGCGAGATGCTCCGCGTCACCCGCCCGGGCGGCCGCCTGGTGGTCTGCGAGTTCAGCCACCCGACCTGGGCGCCGTTCCGCACCGTCTACGTCGAGTACCTCATGCGGGCGCTGCCCGCGGTGGCCCGGCGCGTCAGCAGCGACCCCGCCGCCTACGAGTACCTCGCCGAGTCCATCCGCGCGTGGCCCGACCAGCCGGCCCTCGCGGCGGTGCTGCAGCGGGCCGGCTGGGGCGAGGTCGCCTGGCGCGACCTCACCGGCGGCATCGTCGCCCTGCACCGCGGCGTCCGCCCCGCCTGAGCGCACGGCGTGCCGACCCCGCGCCCACGCCCTAGACTGCTCGTGAAACTTTTCACAAGGAGCCCGCGATGACCCACCCCGAGCAGGACGCCGACGTCGTCGTCGTCGGCGCCGGTCCCGGCGGGAGCGCAGCCGCCTGGCAGCTCGCGCAGTCCGGGCTCGACGTGCTGCTGCTCGAGAAGTCGACGTTCCCCCGCGACAAGGTCTGCGGCGACGGCCTCACCCCCCGCGCGGTCAAGAGCCTCGTGCGCATGGGCGTCGACATCTCCGAGGCCAACGGGTTCATCCGCAACCGCGGCCTGCGCATCGTCGGCGGCGGGCTCACCCTCGAGCTGCCCTGGCCGGAGCTCGCGAGCTTCCCCGACTACGGGCTCGTCCGGCCGCGCAACGACCTCGACGAGCTGCTCGCCCGCGGCGCCCAGAAGGCCGGCGCCCGGCTGCAGGAGGCCACGAACGTCACCGGCCCGCTGCTCGACGACGCCGGCCGCGTCGTCGGCGTCACCGCGCGCACGGGGCCGGAGAAGGTGGAGACCACCTACCGCGCCCCCCTCGTGATCGCCGCCGACGGCGTCAGCGCCCGGCTCGCGCTCGCCCTCGGCATCGCCAAGCGCGACGACCGCCCGATGGGCGTGGCGGTGCGGCGCTACTACGAGAGCCCGCGGCACGCCGACGACATGCTCGAGTCCTGGCTCGAGCTGCGCGACGACCAGGGGAACCTGCTGCCGGGCTACGGCTGGGTGTTCGGCGTCGGCGACGGCACGAGCAACGTCGGCCTGGGCATCCTCAACACCACGAAGGCCTGGCAGGACACCGACTACAAGAAGCTCCTGGCGTCCTGGACCGGCGGCATGCCGGGGGAGTGGCAGTTCGACGAGGAGCACGCCGTCGGGCCGGTGCGCGGCGGCGCGCTGCCGATGGGCTTCAACCGCACGCCGCACTACACCCGCGGCGTGATGCTCGTCGGCGACGCCGGCGGCGCGGTCAACCCCTTCAACGGCGAGGGCATCGCGTACGCCATGGAGAGCGGCCTGCTCGCCGCCGAGGTGGCCGCGCAGGCCCTCGCCCGGCCCGCGGGCCCGGCGCGCGAGAAGGCGCTGCAGGGCTACCCGGCGGCCATGAAGGACGCCTACGGCGGCTACTACACGCTCGGCCGCGTCTTCGTCGGGCTCATCGGCCACCCGCAGGTCATGAACGTCGCGACGAAGTACGGCCTGCCCCGGCCGCTGCTCATGAAGTTCACCCTGAAGCTGCTCGCCAACCTCACCGACCCGCGCGGTGGTGACGCCCTCGACCGCGTCATCAACGGGCTGGTCAAGCTCGCCCCCGCCGCCTGAC
>DATMKB010000224.1:0-3594 GCA_035553635.1 Mycobacteriales bacterium | reverse complement strand
CGCGGCGGTGCACCGCTCGCGCACGCGCGTGCGCAGCTCGCCGCTCGCCGCCCGGCTGAAGGTGACGACGAGCAGCTGGTCGAGCCGCGCCTCGCCCTCCGCGACGTAGCGGACGACGAGCCCGGCGATCGTGTACGTCTTGCCGGTGCCGGCGCTCGCCTCGAGCACCGTCGTGCCCTGCGGCAGGGGGCCGGTGAGGTCGAAGACGGGCAGCGCGCTCACCGGCCACCTGCCTCGGCCTCGAGCAGCGGCTCCCACAGCCGGCGGGCCAGCCGGGCCGCGACGGAGGGCTCCTCCTCGTGGCCGCGACCGGGCTCGGGGCAGCCGGGGTCGGACGCCCAGAGCTCGTCGAAGGGCAGCCGGCCGCCGTGCAGCAGCAGGTGCTCCTCGTCGTCGCGCTCCCCGGGCCGGTCCCAGGTGCCCTCCCACTGCGCGCGCGCCCGCTCGGTGGCGCGCACGACGGAGTCCTTGCGGCGGGCCCGCGCGTAGGCCTCCCCCGCGCCGACCGGCAGCGGCAGCGGCGCGCACAGCCCGGCGTCGCGCAGCGCGACGAGGTCGGCGAGCCGCTCGCGCGCCTCCCCCGGCTCCACCGGCCCGAGCCGCGTGGTGCGGACGGCGTCGCCCTCCGCGCCCTTGTCCTTGCCGACGAGCACCGACGACAGCGCGCGCCCCTCGCCCGCGACCGCCGCGAGCAGCTCGACCCAGGCCCGGAGCAGGTGCTTGGCGCGCACGGTCGACGACGTGACGGTGAGCAGCACGTCGCCGCGCGCCCCGCTCACGGTGCCGAGCAGCCGCCGGTCGCCCGGCAGCGCGACCACCAGCTCGACGCTGCGCGCGGGCACCGCGCGGAAGGGGGCGGACGCCTCGACGAGCAGCCCGACCAGCCGCTCGGCCCGGTCGAGCGCCGCCTCGCCCAGGCGCCCCGGCGGCAGCGCGCCGCGGGCGAGCTCGGCCGCCCGGACCTGCTCGGGGGGGTCGCCGCGCAGCCGCGCGTCGAGCACGCGCTCGGCCACCGCCCAGCGCTCGAGGTCGTCGAGCGCCACCGGCAGGGCGTCGCGCGGCTCCTCCTCGCGCGCGGCGGGGGCGACGTCGAGGCGCTGGCGCAGGAAGCCGCGCGCCGGGTGCTGGAGCAGCGCGACGAGCCGGCCGAGCGCGACGTCGGGCTCTGGTGCAGGCGCGGGAAGGGCACGCGGGACGAGCGGCGGCGCCGGGACGCGCTCGCCCGCGGCGGCCCGCGCGCCGGCGGCCGCGACGGCGTCGAACGAGACGGCCTCGGTGAAGCAGCGCGGGTCGAAGGGCTGCAGCGGGTGCCGCACGACGACGTGCTCGCGCACCGGCCGTCCGTCGGGCGCGGTGGCCGTCGCGTCGAGGGCGTCGAGGAGCTCGCCGAGCGGCACAGCGGGCGGCAGGGCTGCGCCCGTGCGGACGTCGGCGCCCTCGTAGGTGACGACGAGGTGCTCCCCCGCGGCGCTCAGCGCGTCGAGGAGCAGCTGCCGGTCCTCGCTGCGGGGGTCGCGCTCGCCGAGGCGCGGCTCCCGGGCCAGGAGGTCGTCGCTGTCGGGGGCGCCGTGCCGCGGGAAGGCGCCGTCGTCGAGGCCGAGCAGGCACACCACGCGGTGCGGCACCGAGCGCATCGGCGTGAGGGTGCAGACCGTGAGCCCTCCGGTGCGGAAGCTGGTGGTGGTGGGCCGGCCGGCCAGCCGGTCGGCGAGCAGGGCGGCAGCGTCGCCGAGGCCCAGCACCGCCGACGACCCCTCCGCCGCCTCCCGCACCTCGCCGAGCTGCCGGCGCAGCTGCGCGAGCTGCCAGGCCTCCTCCGGCTCGGCCAGCTGCAGGACGGCGTCCTCCAGCGCGTCGAGCCAGTCGGCCACCGGCTGCGGCGCGCGGAGCCGCTCGAGCGCGGCCTCGACGCGGTCGACCAGCTCGGCCGCCCGGCCGGCGAGCTCGACGTCGCTGCTGTCGACGACGTCGAGGGGCAGCGTGCCGCCGAGCACCCCGCCGGCGGTGACGACGCCGGCCAGCAGCCGGTCGAGCCCGTCGCGCCAGGTGCCCTGCGCGACGTCCTGCAGGTGCCAGGGGCGGCGCTGCTCGGCGCTGCACGCCCACCGCACGCCGCTCTCGACGGCCCACCCGCGCAGCTGCTCGAGCGCGTCGTCGTCGAGGCGGAACCGGCGGCGCACGGGCGGGGCGCCGGCGAGGTCGAGCAGCTGCGTGGCCGTGACCCGCGACTGCGCCAGCTCGAGCAGGCGCGCGGCGACGCCGAGGACGGGGTTCACCTGCCGCGGCGAGCGGTCGGCGAGCGCGACGCGCAGGCCCGACGCCGGGTGGCCGGGCGTGCCGAACGCCGCCGCCACGAGCGGGGCGAACGCCTCGACGTCGGGGCACAGGACGAGCACGTCGCGCGGCTCGAGGGTCGGGTCGTCCCGGAGCAGCCCGACCACCACCTCGCGCAGCACCTCCACCTGCCGCGCGCGGCCGTGGCAGGCGTGCACCTGCACCGAGCGGTCGGCCGCGGCGACCGGCGCGCGCTGGGCCTGGAGCCGGTCGGCGCGCAGGTCGTCCTGCAGCCGCTGCAGCAGCGTGGTCGCCGGCGGGCGCGGCGGGTCGTGGGCGTGGACGACGGCGTCGGGCGCGGCGGCGCGCAGCCGCAGCTGCAGCTCCCGGACGTCGCGCGACAGGGAACCGAGCAGCGGGTGCCGGGGCCGCACGACGGCGTCGGCGCGCCGGACCGGCACCGCACCGTTGGCCGCCACCTGCTCCCACAGCGCGGGGCTCGCCACGTGCAGCCACAGGTGCACCTCCCGCCCCGCGGCGAGCGCGACGAGCACCTGCAGCCGCGCGGCGTCGAGGCGGGTGGCGCCGAAGACGCTCAGCCGCGGCGGCAGCGGCACGGCCTCCGGGCGGGCGCGCAGGGCGGCGCAGGCGTCGTCGAGCAGCTCGGCCGGGTGCGGCGAGCCCAGCCGCTCGCGCAGCCGGCGCCACAGCTCGGGCTGCCAGGCGAGGTCGGCGGGCACGCCGGTGCCGTCGCCCGCCGCCCACGCCACCAGCAGCTCGGGGCGCGCGCGGCCGTAGGCGTCGAGCAGCCGGGCGACGCGGCGGGCCACGGCGTACCGGCGCGACGGCTGCTCCGGCCGGTCGAGGCCGAGGTGCGCGCGCAGGCCGGCGCACCACTCCTCTCCCGCCGGGCAGGCGTCGAGGACGTCGAGCAGGGCCCACACCGTGCGCTCGGGCGCCCAGGCGTCGACGGCGGCCGCCGTCTGCGGGTTCGCGGCCTGGACGGCGAGGTCGAGGACGGCGTCGGGGCGCGGCATGTCGACGAGCGCGCAGACGCCGTCGCCGTCCGCGCCCGCGCCGAGCCGGTGTCCGAGGCGCTGCGCGATCCACCGCTCGACGCCGCGCGCGGGCACGGCCACCACCTCCCGGCCGAGCGGGTCGCCCGCGGGCACGGCGAGGTCGGCGCCCAGCGCGTCGACGAGCGCGGACGCGCCGTCGGCGCGGTGGAGGTGCAGCACCGCGCGAACGTAGCCGCGGGGTCGGACAGTCCCGGGCAGGTCGGCGCACCCGTGTCGATCCGCGGGGCCGGGTCGGCCGAGC
>DATMKB010000223.1:0-8258 GCA_035553635.1 Mycobacteriales bacterium | reverse complement strand
CCGGCCGACAGGAGCAGACCGCCGAGGCCCGGCAGGGTGAGCGTCGCGCCGAGCGCCACCAGGGCGCCGTAGGAGATGACGCCGTACGAGGCCAGGGCCAGCGTGGCGAGGAAGCCGGCGAGCCGGTAGACCACGATGAGGAACAGGCCCGTCAGCGACAGGCCGATGATGCCGGCCTTGATCGACGCGTCGATGGCGTCCTCGCCGAGCGTCGGGCCGACGAACGAGCGGCTGATCGTCTCGACCGGCACGGGCAGGGCGCCGCCCTTGACGAGGACGGCGAGGTTGTTCGCCTCCTCCTGCGAGAAGTTGCCGGTGATCTGCGTCGTGCCGCCCTGGATGCCGATGCCGCAGCCGACCGACTCCTGGACCTGCGGGGAGCTGATCACCTCGCCGTCGAGGACGATCGCGATGCGGCGGCGCGGGTCGCCGGAGGGCTGGCAGGCCGCCTCGGCGGTGATCTGCTCCCAGGAACGGCCGCCGTCGCCGCGGAAGTCGATGCTCACCGAGCGGCCGATGCCGGACTGGTCGGTGACGACGGCGGCGTCGGCGACGCCCTCGCCGGTCAGCGCGGCCGGCCCGACGGAGATGACGTCGCCCTGGTCGGACAGCAGGACCTGCGACTCGAGCGTCGGGTCGAAGGGGCGCTCGTCGCCGAGGCCGCCGCCCTCGTCCTCGGCCGCCGGGGAGGCGGACGGCGACGGGGTCGGCGTGGCGCCGGTGTCCGTCTGCGTGAAGGCCACCGGCTCGACCGGCGGGAGGTCGACGACGCCGGATGCGGCCGGCGACTCCGCCGGGGCCGGCTCGGAGGCCGGCGGGGTCTCGGCAGGCGCCGGCGACTCCTCGGCGGGCACCTCGGGCACCGGGGTGGCCGGCGTCAGCGGGGTCTGGACGTCGTCCTGCTGCTCGGGCGGCAGCAGCGCCGGGTCGCCGAGGCCCAGCACCGGGTGGAACGTCAGCTGCGCGGTGCGGCCGACGGCCTCCTCGGCGGCCTGCGGGTCGTCGACGCCGGGCAGCTCGACGATGATCCGGTTGGTGCCGGAGCGGGCGAGCGTCGGCTCGGCGACACCGAGGGCGTCGACGCGGCGCCGCAGGACCTCGAGCGCCCGGTCGGTGGCCTCGGCGTCGGCCTCGGCGGTGGGCGAGTCGCGCGTCTCGAGGACGATCTGCGTGCCGCCGCGGAGGTCGAGGCCCAGGCGGGGGTCCTGCGTGAAGGCGAAGAAGCCGGTGAGACCGACGACCAGCAGGGCGACCAGGGCGCGCCAGAGGGGTGCGCGGTTCATGGGACGGGGTGCTCCTCGCAGGACGGTCGGCGCTCGGCGGGGAACCCTACCGGCGCCGGGCCGTCCCCGGCGTCAGCTGCCCGCGGCGACGAGCGGCTCGAGCACGACGTCGGGGTGGTCGCGCAGCACGCGCTGCAAGCGCCAGGTGCCGCCGAACAGGGCCAGCAGGGCGCCGTCGCTGCTGCGCTCGAGCACCTCGACGCCGCTCTCGGCGTCGAGCACCCTCGCCCAGCGGGCGTCGGTGAGGCGGGCGAGCGAGTAGTCGAGCCGCTCGAGCCGGACGGCCGCGCCGAACTCGTTCGCCATCCGGTGCTCGGCCACCTCGAACTGCATGGGGCCCACGGCAGCGAGGACCGGCGCCTGGTCGCCGCGCAGGTCCGAGCGCAGCACCTGCACGGTGCCCTCCTGCTCGAGCTGCTCGACGCCGCGGCGGAACTGCTTGTAGCGGCCGCTGTCGAGCGCCCGGCAGACGGCGAAGTGCTCGGGGGCGAAGCTCGGGATGGCGGGGAAGACCACCGGCTCGTCGACGTAGAGCGTGTCGCCGACCCGCAGGGCGCTGGCGTTGACCAGGCCGACGACGTCGCCGGGGTAGGCGAGGTCGACCGTCTCCCGCTCGCGGCCGAAGACCTGCTGGGCGTACTTGGTGGCGAACGGCTTGCCGGTGGCGGCGTGGGTCACCACCGTGCCGCGCTCGAAGACGCCGGAGCAGACCCGCACGTAGGCCAGCCGGTCGCGGTGGTTGCTGTCCATCCCGGCCTGGATCTTGAACACGAAGGCGCTGAACGGCTTGTCGAGCGGCCGCACCTCGCCCTTGGCGTCGGGCCGCGCGGCGGGGGGCGGGGCCAGCTCCAGCAGCGTGTCGAGCAGCTGGGAGACGCCGAAGTTCAGGACGGCGGAGCCGAACAGCACCGGCGTGGTGACGCCGTCGAGGAAGGTCGACTGCTCGTGCACCTGCCCCATCTCGGCGAGCAGCTCGCTCTCCTCGACGGCGGTCTGCCAGTACTCCGGCTCCTGCTGCTCGGCCGCGGCGGCGGGCAGCCGCTCCTCGGGCGCGATCGTCGCGCCGCCGGCGGTGC
The DNA here is from genome assembly GCA_035553635.1 of Mycobacteriales bacterium. Lineage (GTDB taxonomy): Bacteria > Actinomycetota > Actinomycetes > Mycobacteriales > SCTD01 > DATLGD01. The sequence goes on along the minus strand of DATMKB010000223.1, from coordinate 5,899 downwards.
GGTGGTAGCGCACGAACTCGCCGGTGGCCCGGTCGAGGACGCCCTTGAAGTCGCCGGCGATGCCGACCGGCCAGGTCAGCGGCGTGGGCTCCAGGCCCGTGCGGTCGCGGACCTCGTCCATGAGCTGCAGCGCCTCGAGCCCGGGCCGGTCCCACTTGTTGACGAAGGTGATGATCGGGATGCCGCGGTGCTTGCAGACGTCGAAGAGCTTCATCGTCTGCGGCTCGAGGCCCTTGGCGGCGTCGAGCAGCATGACGGCGCAGTCGACCGCGGCGAGCACGCGGTAGGTGTCCTCGGAGAAGTCGGCGTGCCCGGGGGTGTCGAGCAGGTTGACGACGGCGTCGCCGTACTCGAACTGCAGCGCGGCGGAGGAGATGGAGATGCCGCGGGCCTTCTCCATGTCCATCCAGTCGGAGACCGTGCTCTTGCGGCCGGCCTTGCCGTGGATGGCGCCCGCCTCCTGGATGACGCGGGCGTGCAGCGCGAGCGCCTCGGTGAGCGTGCTCTTGCCGGCGTCGGGGTGGCTGATGACGGCGAACGTGCGGCGCCGCGCCGCCTCGGCCGCCGCGGCCGCCGGGCCGGTGGCGGGGAGGGCGGCGGTGGTCACGTCCTGCGAGGCTACCGGCGGGCGGCGCTCAGCGCGCCCGCGTGTCGACCTCGCCGTCCGGCTTGCCCGGCACCGCGAGGGCGGTCCACGCGCCGGGGGAGCTCACGGAGGCGTCGCTGCCGGGCGCCTTCTCCCCTCCCACGACGCCGTCCTCGGGGCTGGGGCCCTGGGCGGCCGCGACGCCGGGCACGGCGGTGCCGGGCGCGGCGCCCGGGACGGGCACCGGCGGCACCTGCGGCACGGGCGGCTGGCCGGGGACGGCCTGCGCCGAGCTGCCGCCGCTGGCCGGGCCGCGCTCGACGGCGACGGTGTCGTCGCGGGCGTCCTCGGGGACGTGCCCGGCCTCGACGGCGCCGGACGGCGCGCCGCCCGACGGGATGCCGGCGGACGCGGCCCCGGGGCCGGCGCTCGCGGGGGCCTGGGCGGCGGTGGTGTCCTGGTCCTCGTCCACGGCAGGGGCCTTCCCCGCGCAGCGGCCGGTCAGACCTGCGGCTCGTCGCCGAGGACGACCTCGTCGAGCTCGACGTCGTTGCGGGCCGCGAGGGACCGCAGGTCGGCGAGGTCGGAGCTCGCGATGCTGGCCGACAGGTCGTCGCCGAGCATCTCCGCCGCCTGCGCGGCGGCGCTGGCCTCGGCGGCGCGCACCTGGAGCTCGCCCTCGAAGGACTCGGGCGCGGGCGTCAGGCTGGTCATCGGGGCTCCTCGGCGGCGGTGTCGGGGAAGCTGCGGGCCGTGCTTTCCCCAGTGTCGCCGGTCGAAGACTGCAGCGTCGACCCCGCGTCCCCCGATGTCACAGGACTGGCACCGGACCGCCGCACGAGCAGCCCGGGCTAGAGCACCCCCGCGCGCCCCGCGCCGAAGCGGAACGGCTTGGGCGGCGGCCGCAGGCTCGCCCGGGGGCAGGTCGACAGCTTCAGGCCGCCCAGGGCGAGCGGCTCGTCGCACAGCTGCTCGACGGTCCACCCGGCGGCGGTGCCGAGGCTGGTGAGGGTGGCCCGGTAGATCGTGATCTCGTACCGCGTGGGCGTGCCGTAGGCGACCTCCAGGCGGCCCAGCAGCGGCGCCGTCGGGTGGCCGTGCTCGTCGACGCCCGGCGCCTGCCAGCGGTTCCAGACGCGCGTCGTCGTCGTCCAGACGCCGCCCGCGGCCGGCGCGCGGGCCTCGAGCTCGCGGACGATGACCCGCGCCGCCGCCTCCGGGATGATCGCGGCTGGCCGGATCACCTCGGTGACGATGCCGTCGTCCTCGAGCTCGGTGCGCAGCAGCTCGAGGGCCGCGAGGTCGGCGACCTCGGGCGGTGTGCCGTCCGGCTGGACGGGGACCTGGTGCATGGTGCTCCTCCCGGGGGCCGCGTCGCCGGGGCCCCCGTCCTGCTCTCGGCCGCCGGAGGGTCCGTCTGGAGCCCTGACGACCGGTTTCCGCTGCGCCGACCGGCTCAGCCGGCGAGCCCGGCGCCGGCCGCCCAGCCGAGCGCCGCGGCGGCCACCGGCACCGCCGCCTGCAGGAGCAGCACCCGGGCGGCTGCGGCGGCGCTGCGGCGGCCCAGCAGCGCCGCCTCCACGCCGACGGCGGACAGCGTCGTGAGCGCCCCGCAGAAGCCGGTGACCGCGAGCAGGAGCGCCTCCGGCGGCCAGCCGGCGGCCGCCCCCGCGCCCGCGAGCACGCCGGCCAGCAGCGACCCGGCGGCGTTCACGGCGAGCGTCCCGCGCGGTCCGGGCACGAGCGTGACGACGAGCAGCCGCAGCGGCGCCCCGAGCGCCCCGCCGGCCAGCACGAGCAGCAGGGCGGTCACCGGCGCTCCCCCAGCCGCAGGCCGGCCGCCGCCGCGAGGGCGCCGCCGACGAGGGTGGCCGCGAGGTAGGCCGCCGCGACGGCGGGGCGCTCGGCGAGCAGGCGGGCGTCGAGCGCCGCGGCCGACGCCGTCGTGAAGCCGCCGAGGGCACCGGTGCCGAGCAGCACGGCCAGCCGGCGCGAGGGCGCCCGGGCGGTCAGGACGCCGAGCAGCAGGCAGCCGAGCAGGTTGACGAGCAGCGTCGCCCAGGGCCAGGAGCCGGGGCGCGCGGGCAGCGCCAGCAGCACGCCGTACCTCGCGCCGCTGCCGAGCGCGCCACCGAGCGCCGCGAGCAGGAGCAGGCCGCGCTCAGGCGTCCTCGAGGGACTGCTCCTGCGCCAGGGCCTGCACGGTGCGCGAGGGGCTCGGCCGGCCGAGCTGCCCGGCCATCCAGCCGCTCGTGGCCGCCAGCGCCTCGAGGTCGACGCCGGTCTCGACGCCGAGCCCGCGCAGCTGCCAGACGAGGTCCTCGGTGGCCAGGTTGCCGGTGGCGCTCTTGGCGTACGGGCAGCCGCCGAGCCCGCCGGCGCTGGCGTCGACGGTGGTGACGCCGACCTGCAGCGCGGCGAGCGTGTTGGCGAGGGCCTGGCCGTAGGTGTCGTGGAAGTGCACGGCGAGCGCGTCGACCGGGACGCCCCCGGCGTCGAGGGCGGCGAGCAGCGCCCGCACGTGCCCGGGGGTGCCGGTGCCGATGGTGTCGCCGAGGCTGACCTGCGCGCAGCCGAGGTCGACGAGCCGCCGGACCGCCTCGACCACCTGGTCGAGCGGCACCTCGCCCTCCCACGGGTCGCCGAAGCACATGCTCACGTAGCCCCGGACCGCGAGCCCGGCCTCGCGCGCGCCGCGCACGACGGGCTCGAACATCTCGAACTGCGTCGACAGGCTGCGGTTGAGGTTGCGCTGCGCGAACGCCTCGGTGGCGCTGGCGAAGACCGCGACCTCGCGCACGCCCTTGTCGAGCGCCCGCGCGAGCCCCTTCTCGTTCGGCACGAGCACCGGCGCCCGGACGCCGTCGAGGTCGCCGGCGACGGCGTCGAGCAGCTCGGCGGCGTCGGCGAGCTGCGGCACCCACCTCGGGTGCACGAAGCTCGTCGTCTCGACGGTGCGCAGGCCGGCGGCGACGAGGCGGCGGACGAACTCCGCCTTGACCTGCACCGGCACGACGGTGGCCTCGTTCTGCAGGCCGTCGCGGGGCCCGACCTCGTAGACCTCGACGCGCTCGGGCAGGCCGTCGAGCGGGAACCGCTGCGGTGACCTCACTCCGGCTCCTCCACCTCGAACAGCACCTGGCCGAGCGCGACGCGGTCGCCGGCGGCGGCGCCGACCGAGCGGACGGTGCCGGCGAGCGGCGCGGTCAGCGAGAGCTCCATCTTCATCGCCTCGAGGACGCCGAGCACCGCGCCCTCCTCCACGCGCTCACCGACTGCTACAGCGACCGACAGCACGACGCCGGGCATCGGCGCCGCGACGGAGCCGTCGGAGGCGGCGGCCCCCGCGGACGGCCCGAAGGCGTCGGGCACCTCGAAGCGGGTGCTCTCGCCCTGGTGCGCCACCACGACGCCGTGCGGCCCCGCCTCGACGTCGCACTCGACGAGGACGCCGTCGAGCTCGAGCCGCACGGTGCCGGCCGAGCCCGCGAGCGGGTGCACCTCCCAGGTGCGCTCCCCCTCGGTGACCGACCCGGCGAGGTCGACGGTGAGCACGTGCCGCTCGCCGGCGGCGTCGAGCTCCACCACCACCGGCGCCGGCGGTCCGGCCAGGCGGTAGCCGTCGAGGGCGCCGAACGGGTGCGACGGCTCCTGCCCGGCGGGCCGGCTCGCCAGCACCCACGCCGCGACGGCGAGCGCCGTGCCGTCGTCCTGCGCAGGCAGCACCGGGCCCTCGGCCGCCGCGCGGTCGAGCCAGGCGGTGTCGACCTCGTTGTCGCGGAAGGCGTCGGAGGCGACCAGGCGGCGCAGGAAGCCGAGGTTCGTCGTCAGGCCGAGCACGGCGGTGTCGTCCAGCGCCGCGAGGAGCGTGCGGCGGGCCGCCTCGCGGGTGGGGCCGTGCGCGATGACCTTGCCGAGCATGGGGTCGTAGAAGGTGCTGACCCGCTGGCCGCTCTCGAGCGCGTGGTCGACGCGGGCCCGCTGCGACCACCGCACCGTCGTCGCGACGCCGGCCTGCGGCAGGAAGCCCGCGGCCGGGTCCTCGGCGTAGACCCGCGCCTCGACGGCGTGCCCGTCGAGGCGGACGTCGTCCTGGCTGATCGGCAGCGGCAGGCCCTGGGCGACGTCGAGCTGCAGGCGCACCAGGTCGAGCCCGGTGACGAGCTCGGTGACCGGGTGCTCGACCTGCAGACGGGTGTTCATCTCGAGGAAGTACGCGTCGTCGCCGGAGACGAGGAACTCGACCGTGCCGGCGTTGACGTAGCCGACCTCGCGCGACAGCCGCACGGCGGCGCTGGTGAGCCGCTCGCGCAGGTCGGCGCTGATGGTGGGCGCCGGCGCCTCCTCGAGCACCTTCTGGTGGCGGCGCTGCGCCGAGCAGTCGCGCTCGAACAGGTGCAGCACCGTGCCGTGCTCGTCGGCGAGCACCTGCACCTCGACGTGCCGGCCGCGCTCGACGTACCGCTCCACGAGCAGCGTGTCGTCGCCGAAGGCGCTGGCCGCCTCGCGCCGCGCCGCCGCCACGGCGCCGGGCAGGTCGGCCTCGGCGCGCACGATGCGCATGCCTTTGCCGCCGCCGCCGGCCGCGGCCTTCACGAGCATCGGGAAGCCGACCTCGGCCACCGCGCGGGCCACCAGGCCGGCGTCGTCCTCGCCGTCGGCCTGCTCGATGGCGGGCACCACCGGCACGTCGGCCACCACGGCGACGTGCCGGGCGACGTCCTTGCGGCCCATGCGGTCGATGACGTCGGCCGGCGGGCCGACGAAGACGAGCCCGGCCTCCTCGACGGCCCGGGCGAAGTGCGCGCGCTCCGACAGGAAGCCGTAGCCGGGGTGCACGGCCTCGGCGCCCGAGCGGCGGGCCGCCTCGAGCAGCGCCGGGACCGACAGGTACGACTCCGGCGCGGGAGCCGGCCCGAGCCGCACCGCGGTGTCGGCCTCGCGGACGTGCGGCGCCTCGCGGTCGGCGTCGGAGTAGACGGCGACGGTGCGCAGGCCCGCGGCGCGGGCGGACCGCAGCACGCGCACGGCGATCTCGCCGCGGTTGGCGACGAGCAGGGACCCGAACCTCGACATCGCCGTCACATCCGGAAGACGCCGTAGCGCGGCGCCGGGACGGGGGCGTTCGCCGCCGCGGCGAGCCCGAGGCCGAGGACGCGGCGGGTGTCGACGGGGTCGATGATCCCGTCGTCCCAGAGCCGCGCGGTGCCGTAGTAGGGCGAGCCCTGGGTCTCGTACTGCTCGCGGACGGGCGCCTTGAAGGCCTCCTCGTCCTCGGCCGACCAGGTCTGCCCCTGGGCCTCCATGCCGTCG
>DATMKB010000222.1:0-7251 GCA_035553635.1 Mycobacteriales bacterium | reverse complement strand
CGCCGCGCGCAGGCGCTGGGCTTCTGACGTGCAGCTCGTCGTGAACGGCCGGCCCTCCGAGGTCGCCGACGGCACGACGCTGCTCGCGCTGATCGAGCAGCTCGGCCTGCGGCCCGGCTCGGTCGTCGTCGAGCTCGACGGCCACGCGCTGCTGCGCTCCGAGCTCGACGGCGTCGTCCTGCGCGACGGGCAGCGGCTGGAGCTCGTGCGGGCGGTGGCGGGTGGCTGACGGCCGCCGGGCGCGCCTCGCGGACGCCCGCCTCTACCTGTGCACGCCGGCCCGGCCGGACCTCGCCGAGTTCCTCGACGCCGTGCTGTCGGGCGGCGTCGACGTCGTCCAGCTGCGCGAGAAGGGGCTCGAGGCGCGGCAGGAGCTCGCGCTGTGCGAGGTCGTCGCGGAGGCCGCCGAGCGGCACGGCGCCCTGTGGTCGGTGAACGACCGCGCCGACGTCGCCTTCGCCGCGCGCCCGGACGTGCTGCACCTCGGCCAGGACGACCTGCCCGTGCCGGTGGCCCGCCGGATCCTCGGCTCCGACGTCCTCGTCGGGCGCAGCACGCACGACGAGGCGCAGGTGGAGGCCGCGGCCGTCGAGCCCGGCGTCGACTACTTCTGCGTCGGGCCGACCTGGCCGACGCCCACCAAGCCGGGGCGCCCGGCGCCGGGGCTGGCGCTGCTGCGCCACGCGGCGTTGCTCCGCACCGGCCGCCCGTGGTTCGCGATCGGCGGCGTCGACGAGGGCACCCTCGACGAGGTGCTCGAGGCCGGCGCCCGCCGCGTCGTCGTGGTGCGCGCGCTGACGCAGGCCGACGACCCGCACGCGGCGGCGCGCCGCCTCAAGGAGCGCCTGCTCAGCTCGGGATGAAGCTCGCCCCGGTGAGCAGGGCGACCATGACGATGAGCACGCCGAGCACCGACAGCGCGATGACCATCGGCGTCCGGTTGCCGGAGACCGGCCCCGTGTTGGGCGTCTCCTTGCGGTCGTCCGGGGCGGTGCCGCTCATCTGGCCGGCGTTGGGCGGCGTGTCGCCGGGGGTGACGCCTCCGCCCGGCTCGAGCCCCGGGGTGTCCTCGGGCTGCGGGCTGTTCTTGTCCTCGGGGGAGGGCTGGGCGTAGGTCACCCCGCCAGGGTCACCGCTGGCGGGGCGGCGAAACCTCCTCGGCGCGCGGCGCGGGCCCGCACGAGCCCCGGGAGCGCCACGGCGGCCCGCCGGAGCGGCCCCACCGAGACCCGCTGGTCGAGCACCCGGTAGTCGGCCGCCTCGACCTCGTCGAGGATGCCGCCGTAGAGCGCCAGCGCCGTCTCGATGCACGGCCGGCTCGTCGGGTGCAGCAGGCGCACGCCCTGCGCGGCCGAGCGGTAGAGCTCCCGCGTGCGGGCCACCTCGAAGGCCAGCAGCCGCCGCACGGGGCCGTCGACGACGCCGGCCTCGAGGTGCTCGCGAGTGACGCCGAAGGCCGCGAGGTCCTCCATCGGCAGGTAGACGCGCCCGCGGCGGAGGTCCTCGCCGACGTCGCGGATGAAGTTCGACAGCTGGAAGGCGATGCCGAGGTCGGCGGCGTACGGCTCGGCGACCTCGCGCGGCACCAGCGGCTCGAGCAGCGGCACCATCTGCAGCCCGATGACGGCCGCCGAGCCGTGCACGTAGACCAGGAGGTCGTCGTAGGTGGCGTACTCGGTGACCGTCAGGTCCATGCGCATCGACGCGAGGAAGTCCTCGACGTGCGACAGGGGGATGTCCCACCGCCGCACGGTGTCGACGACCGCCCGGCTGATCGGGTGGTCGCTGCCGCCGGCCTCGACGTCGCGCAGGAACTGCTCGCCCCAGCCGACGAGCCAGTCGGCCTTCTCGGCGTCCGTCAGGGTGGACGCGAGGTCGTCGACGATCTCGTCGGCGTAGCGGGCGAAGCCGTACAGCGCGTGCACGTACGGGCGCTTGGCCGCCGGCAGGAGCAGCGTCGAGAGGTAGTACGTGCGGCCGTGCGCCGCGTTGAGGCGGCGGCAGGCCTCGTAGCTCTCGCGCAGCACCGGGTCGGTGATCCCGGCGGCGTCCAGCTCCCGTGCGCTCACGGGTCCGGAGTGTGGCAGAGCGGGCGGCTCAGCGCCCGGTGCGGCTCCCGGCCCCGGCGAGCTCCGCACGGGCGCGGCCCTGGGCGCTCGCGGACGTGCCGGTGGCGTCGCCCCCGGTGCTCCCCGCGGAGTCGCCGGACGACTGCGCGGCGGCGCGGCGCGCCTCCATCGCGGCCTTGTCGGCCTTCTGCGCGTCGGTGAGCTCGGGCAGGTCGACCTCGTACACGTCGATGCCGCGGGTGGCGTCGGCGGTGTAGACGAGGTTCGTCTTCTGCCCGGTGGGGCGGCCGGTCTCGTCGTACTCGGGCACCCAGTACGCGTCCCAGACCTCGGTGGCGCCGGTGGTGGCCCACCCGACCTGGGTGATCTTCGCGGCGTCCTTGACGTCGAGGATCCGCAGGCCGGCCTGGTAGAAGCCGTGCGCGACGAAGCCGTCCTGGTGGTAGTCGAACCAGTGCGCCGAGCAGAAGGCGCCGGCCGGCAGGGTTAGGCCCTCGCCGAGGTCGGCGGCGTTCTTGCGGTCGAGCGGGGCGATCGAGCCGGTGTCGACGGCACCGGTGTAGTCGGCCGGCCCCTGCAGCGACGGGACGTGCCACGTCTGGAACGAGCCGGCCTCCTCGCACAGCAGCTCGTCGCCGCCGTCGAGGTAGTCCTCCTCGCCGACGAGCAGCACGTTGCCGTTGAAGACCGACGGCGCCGCGTCCTCGACGAAGACGTCGCCGTTCGGGCGCTGGGAGTTGTGCAGGATGAAGTCGTTCCAGCCGACCGCGCGGCCCTCGGCCGTGGTGCCGTTGAGCAGGAGCGGGTCGGTCGGGTCGGAGACGTCGAACAGCGCCACGCCGCCGCCGCCGGTGTGCCAGCCCAGGCCGTTCTCGAAGTCCCAGTAGTGGCCGGTGGCGAAGCTGCCGGTGCCGCTCTGCGGCCCGCCGACCTGCGCCGCCGGGGAGGCGACGTCGCCGGCCTGCACGGGCTTGTCGAGGTCGCGCAGGTCGACGATCGTGAACTTCCCGCCGTCGCCGGAGGTGTAGGCGTAGTCGCACTGCTGCACGTCGACGCACCGGGCGGTGTGGGCGCTCGTGCGGGTGCGGGTGCGGCTGCGCAGGAACGGCTTGGCCGGGTCGGTGACGTCGACCACGACGAGCTCGAAGCCGCCCAGGTTGCGCTGCGCGGGCTTGTCCGGCGAGACCTGGTAGAGGTCGATGGCCGAGAGCACGAACTTCGTGGTCGTGCCGTCCTCCTCGACGCGCTCGCCGTAGCTCATCGCCTCGTTCTGGAACATGGCGTTGACGACCGAGCCGAGCGGCTTGGGCGCCCTCGGGTCGCGGATGTCGAGCACCGTGATGGTGTCGAGCGACGACACGTAGGCGAGCGGCTCGCTCGGCGAGAACGCCATGGAGATCGTGGCGGTGTCGAGCACGGAGGTGACCAGCGAGACGTTCGGGCTCGTCACCACGGGCACCGGCGCCGCGAGTGACCGGCCGCCCGTGCCCGGGAGGGCGGCGGCGCCGACGGCGGCGGTGACGCCGAGGGCCGTGAGTCCGGCGGTGGCGGCGAGGAGGGCGGGGCGGCGGGTGCGCACGGATCGGCTCCGGGAGGCTGGGGGCGGTCCCGTGCTCAGTTCGTCGCCGGAGCCCGTTCTCCTGCCGAGCGCGCGGCGACGAGCCCGGCCGCGGCGGCCGCGACGAGCGGCACGCCGTACAGCGGCGGGCGCACCACGCTGCGGCCGTCGGGCCAGGTGGCCAGGCACAGCACCAGGCACGCCGCCCCCAGCCCGAGCGCCAGGCGCCGCCCCGCGACCGCGGCCAGCGGCAGCACGCCCCACAGCAGGTACCAGGGCAGCACGGTGGGGCTGAGGGCCACCACCGCGAGCAGCGCCAGCCCGAGGGCCCGCACCGGCCCGAGCCGCGGCGTCAGCAGCAGCAGGGCGGCGGCGGCGCCCACCGCGACGAGCGCGGCGGTGTCGAGCACCGGAGCGCGCACGGCGTCGGTGCTGCCGGTGAGGCCGACGAGCTCCGCCCCCCGGCCGGCGAGGGTGGCCAGGCCCGTCACGGGCGAGAACAGGCTGAGCAGCGTCCGGCCGGTGTCGAGCGTGCCGAGCCAGCCCCAGCCCAGCCCGCTGGCCAGCGCCGTGCTCACCGCCGCGGCGACCGCCCCGCCGCCGACGAGCACCGCGGCGCGGGCGCGGGCGCGCAGCCCCGGGACGGCCAGGACGAGGACGGGCAGCGCCGCGAGGCCCGGGGCCTTCACCAGGCCGGCGACGGCCACGACGGCTCCCGCGGCGACCAGCCGCCGGGTGGTGGGCACGAGGCCGACCGCGACGCCCGCCACCACGAGCCCGGCCATGAGGGCGTCGTTGTGCGCGCCGCTGACGCCGTGCAGCAGCAGCAGGGGGTTGGCCAGGCCCAGCCAGAGCGCGCGCGCCGGCGGCGCGCCCCCCGCGCGGGCCACGCGCAGGAGGCCCCAGGCGAGCGCCGCCATGCCGAGGAGCACGAGCAGCCGCAGGGCGAGCACCGTGCCGACGACGTCCGCGCCGGTGAGGCGCACGAGCAGGGCGCCCGGCCCGAGGAAGGCGGGGCCGTACGGGGCGGGTGCACCGCGCCACACGACGTCGACGTGGGCGGAGAAGGCGCCGCCGCCCTCGATCGGGCCGAGCACGTAGGGGTCGAAGCCGCGGGCGGCGATGAGCGCCTGCGCCCCGTAGGCGTAGACGTCCCGGCTGAACAGCGGCGGCCCGAGCAGCAGCGGCACCGACCACAGCGCCGTCGCGCGCACGAGCGCGCGCGGGGCGACGTCGTCGAGGACGAGCCGGGCCCGCCACCACGCGCCGGCGAGGAGCACCACGCCGGCGACCACCAGCGCCAGCCCGGCCGCGCGCCCTGCGGGCGACCCGGCGAGCGAGAGCCCGAGCCAGCTGCCCGGCCCGGGGCGGGGGAGAGCCCCGGCGCCGAGCCCGCCGACCGCCGCGAGCGCGCTGCCCAGCAGCCCGCCCAGGAGCAGGGGGCGCGGGAGGTCGCGGGCGGGGCTCACCCCGCCAGTCAACCGTCCCGCGACGGCGCCTCAGCGGGAGAGGACCGGCCCCTCGGCCAGGCGCATCGCGCGCGACCGGTACGAGCGGTCCTTGCCGAGGATGCGCTCGGCGGCCAGCCGGCCCGAGACGAGCACCATCGGGACGCCGACGCCCGGCTGCGTGCCCGACCCGGCGAACACGACGCCGTCGACGCTGCGGGGCAGGTTCGAGGCGCGGAACGGCCCGGTCTGCAGGAACGAGTGGGCGGCGGCGAAGGGCGCGCCCTGCTCCATGCCGCGGCGGGCCCAGTCGTCGGGCGTCGTGACGTCCTCGACCTCGACGGCGTCACCGAAGCCGACGTAGCCGAGGGCCTCGAGCCGGGCGACGCACTCGTCGCGGTACCGCGGCCCGACGACGCCCCAGTCGATGCCGGCCGAGGTGTTCGGCGTCGGGAACAGGACGTAGTAGACCTCGCGACCGGCGGGCGCCAGGGACGGGTCGCTGCGCGTGGGGTTGGTGACGAGCACCGACGGGTCGCTCATGAGCTGCTTGCGGTCGATGAGCTCGTCGAACACCCCGCGCCACGAGTGCCCGAAGTGGATGTTGTGGTGCGCCGCCTTGGAGTACGTCTGCGTCGAGCCGGCGAGCAGGAGGAAGCACGACGGCGAGTAGGTCTGCCGCTGCACGCGCCGCGGCGTGCTGCCCGGCGGCAGGAGGTCGCGGTAGGCGACCGGCAGGTCTGGGTTGAGCACGACGACGTCGGCGGGGACGCGCTCGCCGTCGGCGGTCTCGACGCCCACCGCGCGGCCGTGCTCGACGAGCACCCGCGTCACCGTGGTGCCGTAGCGCAGCTGCACCCCGTGCTTCTCCGCCGCCCCGGCGAGCGCCCGCGGGACGGCGTGCATGCCGCCCTTGGGGAAGTACACGCCCGCGACGGAGTCCATGTACGCGATGACGGCGTAGAGGGCCAGGGCGTCGTACGGCGAGAGCCCGGCGTACATCGACTGGAACGACAGCACGCGCTGGGTGCGCGGGTCCTTGAGGTACTGCTGCACCTTGGGCGCCAGCCGGCGGAAGCCGCCGAGGGCCACGAGCCGGGCGAGGTTCGGCGTCAGCAGGTCGAGCGGGCTGTCGATGTTGCGGTCGATGAAGTCCGTCATCTCGTAGCGGTAGAGCTTCGAGACGAAGTCGACGTAGCGCAGGTACCCCTGCGCCTCCGCCGGGCCGCAGACCCGCTCGACCTCGTCGGCCATCGCGGCGGGGTCGGACTTCACGTCGAGCGTGGACCCGTCGGGGTAGTAGGCCCGGTACAGCGGGTCGACCGGCTCGAGCTCGAGCCAGTCCTCGAGGCGCTCCCCGACGCAGTCGAGCGCGTCGGCGATGAGGTCAGGCATCGTCAGCACGGTCGGGCCGGTGTCGAAGCGGTAGGTGCCGCCGGTGCTCGGCGAGGCCAGCTCCAGCAGGCCGTTGCGGCCGCCGGGCACGTCCTCGCGCTCCAGCACCGTCACCTCGCGGCCCGCGCCGGCGAGCCGCAGCGCCGCCGACAGCCCCGCGAGCCCGGCCCCGACGACGACGACGCGGTCGGTCCTGCCGCTCACGGTGCGCACGGGGCGAGCGTAGGTCCGCCCGCCCCGTCCCGCTCATCCGCGCGTGACGCCGTGCTCCGGGGTGCACCTGCGTCGAGGACCTGTCGCGGGTCGGGCACCCGTGCCGGCCGGCGCTCCGACAGGATGTCGCCGTGCACCCTCCCCGCCTCGTCCCGGCCGTGCTGCTCTGCACCGGCCTGCTCGCCGCCGTGACCGGCCCCGCGCTCGCCGCGGACGTCCCCCCGGCGCCGGCCGCCTCGGTCGGGACGTCGATGCCCCCGGGCAACTCCGGCTTCGTGTCCGTGGAGGGCCAGGCGCGCGGGACGGCCACCCGCGACCCGGGCCAGTTCGGCGAGCACGTCGACGACCAGCGCCTGCCCTTCTGGCGCGGCGAGCACAAGGACGGCGCCTTCACCGCCCCGACCGGCACGCCGCAGACGCCGAAGGACGGCGTCCGCATCTACGAGGACGACGGCGGCGTGCCCGTCGTCTACGGCGACAGCGCCTACGACGTCTGGTACGGCGTGGGCTGGGCCGCGGGGCAGCAGCGGCTGTTCCTCGCCGACGCGGTGCGGCGCATGGGGCGCGG
>DATMKB010000221.1:0-6145 GCA_035553635.1 Mycobacteriales bacterium | reverse complement strand
CTGCACGCTGACGATGTGCGTCAACTACGGCGGGCGGGCCGAGATCGCCGACGCCGCGCGGGCGCTCGCGCACGACGTCGCCGCGGGCCGGCTCGACCCCGCGAAGGTCGACGAGCGCGTGCTCGCGCGCTACCTGGACGAGCCCGACATGCCCGACGTCGACCTGTTCCTGCGCACCTCCGGCGAGCAGCGCACGTCGAACTTCCTGCTCTGGCAGAGCGCCTACGCCGAGATGGTGTTCCTCGACGACCTGTGGCCCGACGTCGACCGCCGGCACCTGTGGCGCGCCGTCGAGCTGTACGCAAGCCGCGACCGCCGGTACGGGGGAGCGCAGCCCAACGCCGTGTGAGGATCCCGCGCGTGACGCACCCTGCCGACCGCCACGACCTCATCCGCGTGCTCGGCGCGCGCACGCACAACCTGCGCGACGTCAGCGTCGAGCTGCCCAAGCGCCGGCTCACCGTCTTCACCGGCGTCTCCGGGTCGGGCAAGAGCTCGCTGGTCTTCGCGACGATCGCCGCCGAGTCCCAGCGGTTGATCAACGAGACCTACAGCGCCTTCCTGCAGGGCTTCCTGCCCTCGCTGGCGCGCCCCGACGTCGACCTGCTCGAGGGCCTGACGACCGCGATCGTCGTCGACCAGGAGCGCATGGGCGCCAACCCGCGATCCACCGTCGGCACCGCCACCGACGCGAACGCGATGCTGCGGATCCTGTTCAGCCGCGTCGGGCAGCCGCACGTCGGCCCGCCCACCGCCTTCTCCTTCAACGTGCCGACGCGGGTGGCCAGCGGCGTCCTGCGCACCGAGAAGGGCGGGCGCGAGGAGAAGCAGGTGGTGCGCGACGCCGTCTACCAGGGCGGCATGTGCCCGCGGTGCGAGGGCACCGGCAGCGTCAGCGACATCGACAGGACGGCGCTCTACGACGCCGGCAAGAGCCTGGCGGAGGGCGCGCTCACCGTGCCGGGCTTCAGCATGGAGGGCTGGTACGGGCGGCTGTTCAGCGGCGCCGGGCTGCCCATGGACACGCCGATCGGCAGGTACACGGCGAAGGAGCTCGAGCTCCTCCTCTTCGCGCCGCCGACGAAGATCAAGGTCGAGGGCATCAACCTGACCTACGAGGGGCTCATCCCGAAGATCACGAAGTCGATGCTGTCCAAGGACGTCGAGGCGATGCAGCCGCACGTGCGCCGCTTCGTCGAGCGGGCGGTCACCTTCACGACCTGCTCCGACTGCGGCGGCACCCGGCTGACGCAGCAGGCGCTGTCCTCGCGCATCCGCGGCCGGAACATCGCCGAGCTCTGCGCGATGCAGATCAGTGACCTCGCCGGCTGGCTGCGCGAGGTCGACGAGCCCGGCGTCGCGCCGCTGGTGGCCGGGCTGCAGCACCTGCTCGACGCCTTCACCCGCATCGGCCTGGGCTACCTGTCGCTCGACCGCCCCACCGGCACGCTGTCGGGCGGCGAGTCGCAGCGCACCAAGACGGTCCGCCACCTCGGGTCAGCGCTCACCGACGTCACGTACGTCTTCGACGAGCCGACCACCGGCCTGCACCCGCACGACATCGCGCGCATGAACACGCTGCTGCTCGGGCTGCGCGACAAGGGGAACACGGTGCTCGTCGTCGAGCACAAGCCCGAGGTCATCGCGGTGGCCGACCACGTGGTCGACCTCGGTCCCGGCGCCGGCACCGCGGGCGGCACGGTCTGCTTCGAGGGCACGGTGGAGGGGCTGCGGGCCAGCGGCACCACCACCGGGCGGCACCTCGACGACCGCACCCGCCTCAAGCCCTCGGTGCGCACGCCGTCGGGCGTGCTGGAGGTGCGCGGCGCGTCGACGCACAACCTCCGCGACGTCGACGTGGACATCCCGCTCGGGGTCCTGTGCGTGCTCACCGGCGTCGCCGGCTCGGGCAAGAGCTCGCTGGTGAGCGGCTCGGTGGCCGGGCGCGAGGGCGTCGTCGTGGTCGACCAGGGGGCGATCCGCGGGTCGCGGCGCAGCAACCCGGCCACGTACACCGGGCTGCTCGAGTCGGTGCGCAAGGCGTTCGCCAAGGCCAACGGGGTCAAGCCCGCGCTCTTCAGCGCGAACTCCGAGGGCGCCTGCCCGGGCTGCGGCGGCGCGGGCGTCGTCCTCACCGAGCTGGGCGTGATGGCGACGGTCGAGACCCCGTGCGAGGAGTGCGAGGGGCGGCGGTTCTCCGCGGCGGTGCTGGAGCACCGGCTGGGTGGCCGGAGCATCGCCGAGGTGCTCGAGATGCCCGTGAGCGAGGCGCTGCCGTTCTTCTCCGAGGGCGAGGCCCGGGTGCCGGCGGCCGCCGCCGTGGCCGCCCGGCTCGCCGACGTCGGGCTCGGCTACCTGCGGCTGGGCCAGCCGCTGACCACGCTGTCGGGCGGCGAGCGCCAGCGGCTCAAGCTGGCCGTGCAGATGGCGGAGGACGGCGAGCTGTACGTCCTCGACGAGCCGACCACGGGGCTCCACCTCGCCGACGTCGAGCAGCTGCTCGGGCTGCTCGACCGGCTCGTCGACGCCGGGCGCTCCGTCGTCGTCATCGAGCACCACCTGGCGGTGGTGGCGCACGCCGACCGGGTGATCGACCTCGGGCCCGGCGCGGGCCACGACGGCGGTCGCGTCGTCTTCGAGGGGACGCCGGCCGATCTGGCCGCGGCCGGCTCGACGCTCACCGGCCAGCACCTCGCGGCGTACCTCGCCGGCTAGCCCCCGGCCAGCTTCGTGACGACGGCGAGCCCGATGAGCAGCACCGTCGCCACGCGCACCACCCGGCCGCCGCCCTGCACGGCCGGCCACGACAGGAAGGTCAGCCAGGTCATCACCGCGAGCAGCACCAGCAGCATCGGGACGGCGAGCACCGGCGGGGCGAGGAAGCCGCCCATGAGCAGCGCCAGGGAGCCGAGCGGCAGCAGGAGCTTGGGCTGCACCGACAGCCAGGTGAGCACCGGTGCGCTGCGCCGCTCGACGGCGCCGCGCAGCCCCGGGGCCGTCGGCGGCGGGACGGCGGGCGCCTGCCGGCGCGGGGTCGGGCGGCGCGAGGCGGGCCGCCTCGACGCCGTGCGGCGCGACCTGCTCTTCGGCACGGCGGTCCTCTCCTGGCCGGGGTCGGGGGTCGCCCCCTAGCCTGCCAGCCGTGCTCGCCGTGACCCGGTTCGACGTCCCCGCCGCCGAGGCCGCGGCCTTCCTCGAGCAGGCCTCCGTGGTGCTGGACCTGCTGGCCGGCAAGCCGGGCTTCCGCTCCGGCCGGCTCACCCGGGCGGCCGACGCCCCGGGGGTGTGGGCCCTCGTCACCGAGTGGGACAGCGTCGGGGCGTACCGGCGCAGCCTGTCGGCCGACGTCCGCATGGTGGCGACGCCGCTGCTGGCGCTCAGCCGCGACGAGGAGAGCGCCTTCGAGGTGCTCCGCGCCGTCGACGCCGGGGGCACCCGGACGGCCGGGTCGTCCCGCGCCGCCGACGCCGACGTCGTCGGCCTCGGGCAGGCGGCCGGACCGGCCGCGAGCGACCTCTAGGCGCCCAGCGCGCGGGCGAGGAACACGGCCATCTGGCCGCGGACCACGCCGTCGCCGGGCCGGTAGGTGCCGTCGGGGAAGCCCTGCGCGACGCCCCGCGCGGCCACGGCGCAGACCGACCCCTCGTGCGGGCTCCCGGCGACGTCGCCGAACGGCGCCGGCGTGCACTCGGCCAGGCCGAGGCCCCGGCGCAGGAAGCTCGCCATCTGCCCGCGGCTGACGACCTCGTCGGGCCGGAAGGTGCCGTCGGGGAAGCCGGTGGCGATGCCGGCCTCGAGCACCGACGCCACGGCCGCCGCGTGCACCGAGGCCCGGGCGTCCTCGGGGGGCGGCGCCTCGGACGGCGCCAGCGCCAGTGCCCGGGTGAGGAACGACGCCATCTGCCCGCGCGTCACCGGCTGCCGCGGGCCGAAGCTGCCGTCGGCGCGGCCCTGCGCGATGCCGCGGGCCGCCACCGCCTCGACGGCGCGCTGCACCTCGCCGCCGACGGTGTCCCAGAACCGCGCGCCGGCGTACGCGCGCACGGACGCCCACGTCGCCGGGTCCTCCTGGCTGGGCACCCAGTACGCGGCGTCGAGGCCGCGCGAGCGGGCCAGCGCCACGCGCTCGGTGACGGAGCGCGTGTCGCTGTACCAGGCGACGTGCCGCGCGCCGCTCGAGACGTACTCGAAGACCGGCGAGCGCTGCACGTCGTCCCACCGCACGTCCGCGCCGTGCTGCCGCGCCAGCTCGGCAGCGCGCGGTGCGGTGACCACGGTCGCGCGGCCGCCCGACCAGTCGCGGCCGTAGAGCGGGATGCCGAGCTCGCCCCGGCCCGCCGGCAGCGTCGCCGCCGCGTAGTCGGCCACGGCGACGGCCCACGGCCACCCCGCGATCGGCCCGGGCCCGTACGACCCGGCGTGCTGGTCGTAGGCCATGACGCGCACCCGGTCGGCGACCGCGCCCACCGCGCGGTAGTCGTACACCGCCGGCAGCAGCCGCCCGCGCCAGACCTCCCAGCCGTCGTGCGTGCGCGGCATGACGGTGTGCACGCAGCGGCGGCCGTCGGCGCGCAGCCCGGCGCACAGGTCCGCGGCGAACGCGCTGTACGCCTCCCGGACGCGCGCCCCGACCGCCGGGTCGGTGGTGAGCGCCAGGTGCTCGTAGTTGACCTCGAGGCCGTCGTACGGCCCGGCGAGCGCCCGCAGCCGCGCCACGTGGCCGGCCCGGGCGCCGGCGTCGCCGAGGCACGCGACGGCGGTGTCCGGGAGCATCGTCGAGGTGATGGTCGGGACGACGGCCACCCCGCGCCCGCGCAGCTCAGCGACGAGGCCGGCGTCGCCCGCGCCCGGGTTGCTCTCGACCGAGCCGCACGACGACGCGCGGAACCAGAACGGCGAGACGGTGTGGAACAGGTCGGCGTTCGCGAGCACGCGCTGCGAGGCGACGGCGGTGTCCCAGTAGGGGACCCACGTCGACGAGCGGCGCACCGGCGACTCGGCGGGAGCGGGTCCGGCGACGACCAGCAGCAGGAGGAGCGCGAGCGCCCAGCGCCTCATGCGGCGCAGTAGACCAGCCCGACGGGCCTCAGGCGGCCGGTTCGAGGGAGTCGAGCACCGCGCGCAGGGCGTCGACGTCCTGGTAGGTCAGGCCGAGCGCGGAGACGTGCGACCAGGCGAGCCGCCCGTCGGCGTCCACGACGAAGACCGACCGCTTCACCAGCCCGAGCGGACCCCCGACGCCGTACGCCCGCACCGCCGTCCGGTCGACGTCGGCGAGCAGCGGCAGGCGCAGCCGGCGGGCCTCCGCGAAGCGCCGGTGGCTCGCGACGTCCTGCGCGCTGATGCCCCACACATGGGCGCCGGTGGCGGTGAGCTCGTCGAGGCCGTCGCTGTAGGAGCACAGCTGCCGGCGGCACACCGGGGTGTCGTCACCGGGGTAGAAGGCGAGCACCACGGGGGCGCCGCGGTGGTCGGAGAGCCGGAAGCGGCGCTCCTGGCCGTCGTGCCAGCCGGGCAGGTCGACGTCGGGAGCGGGGTCGCCGGGGCGCAGGGGCATGCGGCCAGTCTGACCGCTTGTAGCGTGGGCCGCTCACCCGACAGCCAGCCGGACCCTGGAGCGCGCATGGCCGCCAAGAGCGACCGCATGGACACCATCGTCAGCCTCGCCAAGCGCCGGGGGCTGGTGTTCCCGTCGTCGGAGATCTACGGCGGGCTCCGCGCCTCCTGGGACTACGGGCCGCTCGGCGTCGAGCTGAAGAACAACGTCAAGCGGCAGTGGTGGAAGTCGGTCGTGCAGGGCCGCGACGACGTCGTCGGGCTCGACTCGTGCGTCATCCTCGCGCGGGAGGTCTGGGAGACCTCCGGCCACGTGCAGGCCTTCGTCGACCCGCTCGTCGAGTGCACCTCGTGCCACAAGCGCTACCGGGCCGACCACCTCGAGGAGGCCTCGCCGGGCAAGGCGCTGACCGACATCGCCTGCCCGAACTGCGGCAACCGCGGCACCTGGACCGAGCCGAGGATGTTCAACGGCCTGCTCAAGACCCACCTCGGCCCGGTGGAGGACGAGAGCGGCCTGGCCTACCTGCGGCCCGAGACGGCGCAGGGCATCTTCATCAACTACCTCAACGTGCAGCAGGCCGCGCGC
>DATMKB010000220.1:0-3897 GCA_035553635.1 Mycobacteriales bacterium | reverse complement strand
GGCAAGTCGACCACCATGCGCGTGCTGGCCGGCGTGCTCCCGCCGAGCGCCGGCACCGTCACCGTCGCCGGCATCGACGCCGGCACCGACCCGGCGGGCGTGCGGGCGGTGGTCGGCTACTGCCCCGACGTCGGCGGCCTGCTCCCCCGCGCCACCCCCTGGGAGCACCTGCAGCTCGCGGCCCGGCTGCGCGGCATGGCCGGCTGGGAGCCGCGGGCGCACGAGCTGCTCGACCGCTTCGAGCTCACCGAGGCCGCCGACCGCATCACCGCGGGCTTCTCCCACGGCATGAGCCGCCGGCTGTCGGTGCTGCTGGCCGCCTTCCACCGGCCGCGGCTGCTGCTGCTCGACGAGCCGTTCGACGGCGTCGACCCGCTCGGCGTCGACGCGACGATGGCGACCATCCTCGAGGCGCTGACCGACGGCGCCGCGGTGCTCGTCAGCACCCACCTGCTCGAGCTGGCCGTCAAGGCCTGCTCCGAGGCGGTCGTGCTCAAGCGCGGCCAGGTCATCGGCGCGGCGCCGGCCCTCGACCTCATGGGGCCGGAGGGCGAGCGCAAGTACCGGGCGCTCATCCGGTGACCGGCACGCTGCACCAGCTGTGGGCGCTGCTCGCGCTGCGCTGGCAGATGCTCCGCTCCTCCGGCGCACGCCTCGGGGTGGTGCTCGGCGCGCTGGCCCTGCTCTACCTGCTGCGCGGCGTCGTGCTGAGCGGGCCGCTGCTCGAGGCGGCCGTGCTGGCCACGGCCGTCGAGCTCGCGCCCGGTGCGTTCCTCGGCTTCGGGGTGCTCGCGCTCATCGCCCCGCTGACGGCGGGCGGCGGCCACCACGTCGTGCCGCCCGACCACCTCGTCGCCTTCCCGGTGCGGTCGTCGACGCACTTCGTCGGCGGGCTGCTGCTCGCCCCGGTCAACCTCGTGTGGGCGGTGCAGCTGCTCGCCCTCGTCGGCCTGACGTCGTACCTCACCCTCGGCGGGTCGCTGCTGCTCGGCGGCCTCACGACGCTCGCGTTCGTCCTCGCCCTCACGACCGGCGGCCAGGCCGTCGCCTGGCTCGTCGTCGGCGCGCGGCAGTCGCGCACGGGGCGCCGGGTGGTCGGAGGCGTCACGGCGGCCGTGGTGGGCGGGGCGCTGGCGGTGCTGCACGGCGGCGCGCTCGGCGCGGTGCTCGACCTGGCGCCGACCCGTCCCGTCGTGCGGGCGGTCATCGCCGGCGGCGAGGGCGACCTCGCCGCCTGGTGGCCCGCCACGGCGGTGCTGGCCGTCGTCGCGGCCGTGGCGTTCGCCCTCGGTGCCCGGGCGTGCGGCTGGGCGCTGCGCCGGCCGAGCGACGCGCTGGCCCTGCGCGGCTCCGCGCCGGTGCGCCGGCGCACCTCGCACGTGAGCCCGCTGCGGGCACTGATCGCCGTCGACCGCGCCAGCGTCTGGCGGGCGCCGGCCCTGCGCCGCGGCGGGCTCGTCCTGCTGCTCCTGCCCGGCCTCGTGGCCGCCGGCCTCCGGGTGCCCTGGGAGTCGCTCATCGTGCTGCCCGGCCTGGTGGCGGCCGGTGCGGGCCTGCTGTTCGGCATCAACGCCTTCGCGCTCGACGCCTCGGGCTCGGTGTGGCTGGCGAGCCAGCCGGTGGCGCCGCGGCTCGTGCTGCTCAGCAAGGCGATCGTGCTGGCCGAGACGGTGCTCGCGGCGGTGCTCGTCGCCGGCCTGGCTGCGGCCTCCCGGGCCACCGACGCCCCGAGCGCCGCGCAGCTCACCGCGGTCGTCGGCTCGGGGCTGGCCTGCGCCGCGGTGGTGGTGGCGAGCTGCCTGCGGTCGTCCATGCGGCGCCCGCACAAGGCCGAGCTGCACGGCCCGCGCGACGCCGTCGCGCCGCCGGGCGCGCTCGCGGCGGCCAGCGTGCGGCTGGCGGTGCCGTGCGCCGTCGTCGGCATGGTGGTGGCCACCGCCTCGCACACCGGCGTCGTCTGGTACCCGCTGCTCGTCGCCTCGCCGGTGGTGCTCGCGGCGGGGCTGTCGGTGGCGCGCAGCGTCCGCCGGTGGGACGAGCCGGTGCTGCGGGCGCGCGTCGTCGCGACGGTGGCGTCAGGCTGACAGCAGGCCGCGCAGCCGCGCGGCGAGCACGTCCCAGCGCCAGGCCTCCGACACCCAGGCGCGGCCGGCCTCCCCCATGGCCCGCGCACGGTCGCGGTCGAGCAGCAGCCCGGCGACGGCGTCGGCGACCTGGGCCACCGACGTCCCGTCGACGACGTGGCCGGTCTCGCCGTCCCGCACGGCGTCGGGCGCACCGCCCGACCGGCCGGCCACCACGGGCAGCCCCGTCGCCGACGCCTCGAGGTAGACGATGCCGAGCCCCTCGACCTCGAGGCCGGCGCGGCGCGTGCGGCACGGCATGGCGAAGACGTCGCCCGCGTCGTAGTGGGCGGGCAGCTCCTCCCACGGCACCGAGCCGGTGAGCACGACGTCGTCGGCCACCCCGTGCTCGGCGGCGAGCCGGCGCAGCCGCGGCAGGTCCGGTCCGCCTCCGACGCACAGCAGTGCCGCGCCCGGCACGCGCGCCCGGATGCCGGGCAGGGCCCGGACGAGGACGTCCTGGCCCTTGCGCGGGACGGCGCGGCTGACGCAGACGACGACGGGCCGGTCCGACAGCCCGAGCCGGCGCCGGACGTCGGCTCCCCCGGCGCCCGGGCGGAAGACGTCGGGGTCGACGCCGCTCGGCAGCTGCGCCATCGCCGGTGCGCGGAAGGCCGGCTCGAGCCGGCGGCGGGTGTAGTCGCCGAGGTAGGTGACGACGTCGACGTCGCGTCCGATGCGGCGCAGCACCGAGCGGGCGCCGGGCAGGAGCGCCCAGCCGACCTCGTGCCCGTGCGTCGAGGCGACGGCGCGCTCAAGGCCGAGCGGACGGGCCAGCAGCCCGAGCGGGGCGGCCGCCCCGAACCAGACGCGGTCGCAGCCCTCGGCCCGCGCGATCTCGCGGGCGCGCCGCAGGACGTCGGGCACGGGCAGCATGAGCGTGCCGGGGTGGCGCACCACCGGGAACGGCTGCGCGGCGTCGAACTCCGGCGCACCCCTCCACGCCGGCGCGTAGACGACCACCTCGCCGTCGGGCTGCCGCGAGGCGAGGTGGTGCACGAAGGCCTGGATGCCGCCGGGCCGCGGCGGGAAGTCGTTGGTGAGGACGAGGGTGCGCATCAGCCGCGCAACCGCTCCCACTCGCGGGCGGTGGCGATCCGCTCGGTCGTGCTCGGGTGCGTGGCGAACAGCAGCCGCAGCACGCGGCTCGGCTCGAGGTCGGACAGGTTGGCGAGCGCGAGCCGGCGCTGCGCCTCGACGAAGGTCTGCGGGTCGCGCGTGAGGTCCAGGCTGGCGACGTCGGCCCGGGCCTCGACGCGGCGGGACACGAGGTTGCTGACCGGCCCGGCGAGGAAGCCGCCGAGCGCGGTCAGAGCGAGGACGAGCGCGACCGCCCGGGGGTCGCCCGGCCCCTCGACCCCGGCGCGGCGCAGCAGCGGCGTCCACGACAGCAGCAGCGCCAGCGCGACGACGGCGGCCGCCGCCGCGAGCGCCCCGAGCAGCGTGCCGGTGAGCACGTCGCGGTTCTCCGCGTGCGCCAGCTCGTGCGCGACGACGAGCCGCACCTCGGCGTCGGACGCCTGGGCCAGCAGCGTGTCGTGCACGACGATGCGCCGCGTGCTGCCGAAGCCGCTGACGTAGGCGTTGAGGGCCGTGGTGCGGCGGGACGCGTCGGCCACGAGGACGTCGTCGACCTGCACCCCCTCGCGCTCGGCGAGCGCCAGCAGGTCGTCGCGCAGCGGTCCGGCGGCGAGCGGCGTGAACCGGTTGAACACCGGCTCGACGACGAGCGGGTAGGCGAACGACACGACCACCACCAGGCCGGCCGTCGCGG
>DATMKB010000219.1:0-3415 GCA_035553635.1 Mycobacteriales bacterium | reverse complement strand
GTCGAACGACGCCGTCCCGGAGAAGGACGCGTCGAGCGCGGCGACGACGGCGGTGAAGTCGTGCAGTCGCCCGCAGGGCAGGTCGTCGTCGCCGCCGCCCGGTCCGGCGTCGCCGAGGTGGACGTGCAGCAGCCGGTCGCCCAGCCGGTCGACGACGCGGGCCGGGTCCTCGCCGAGAGCGTGGGCGTGGCCGGTGTCGAGCAGCACGCCGAGGCCGTCGACGTCGTCGCACAGGCGCAGCGCGTCGTCGGCGTCGGCCACCGCGGTGCCCGGCTTGTACTCGACCGCCACCGCGACGTCGCCCGCGGCGTCGACCACCGCGCGCAGCGCCTCGGCCACCGGCGCGCCGGCCGGGTCGGCGCCGGGCCACAGCCCGAGCACGCCCAGCCCGAGCGTGCGGCACACGGCCGCGCAGGCGCGGACCTGGTCGAGCAGGCGGGGCAGGTCGCCGGACAGCGCGCCGCCCGGCCACCGCTCCGCAGGCAGCGAGAGCAGGACACCGCGCACCGGGACGCCGTGCACGGCGGCCAGCGCGGCCAGCTGCTCGAGCCGCTCCGGGGCCAGCTCGACCGCGGCGTCGTACACCCCGAGCTCCACGCCGTCGAGCCGCAGCCGGGCGGTCTGCGCCCAGCGGTCGGCGTCGGACAGGCCGTCGGGCCAGGTGTTCCAGTCGGCGTCCGCCAGGGCCCAGGGCACGGGCGGACCCTACGGCTTGAAGAGCACCTTGACCCAGCCGTCCTCCTTCTTCTGGAACTTCTCGTAGGCCTCCGGGGCCTGCTCCAGCGGGAGGGCGTGCGTGTGGAAGGTGTCGACGCCGAGGGGGTCGTCGTCGGTGAGCAGCGGCAGGATCTCCGGCACCCACTTCTTGACGTTGGCCTGGCCCATGCGCAGCTGCAGCTGCTTGTCGAACAGCTGCATCATCGGGATCGGGTCGGCGGCGCCGCCGTAGACGCCCGACATCGACACCGTGCCGCCGCGGCGGACGATGTCGAACGCGGTGTAGAGCGCGGCCAGCCGGTCGGTGCCGGCCTCCTTCATGAGCGGCGCGGCGAGGGCGTCCGGCAGGAGCGACGCCATCTGGTGGATCGCCTTGTTCACCGGCGAGCCGTGCGCCTCCATGCCGACGGCGTCGACGACGGAGTCGGGCCCGCGGCCGTCGGTGAGGTCGCGGACGACGTCGCCGAGCTTGTCGCCGTGCTCGCTGTCGTCGAGGACCTCGACGCCGCGCTCGCGGGCACGGGCGAGCCGGTCGGGCGCGAGGTCGACGCCGATCACGCGGTAGCCCTTGTGCAGCGCGATGCGGCAGGCCATGTCGCCGATCGGCCCGAGGCCCAGCACGGCCAGCGTGCCGCCGTCGGGCACGGCGGCGTACGCGACGGCCTGCCACGCCGTCGGGAGCACGTCGGACAGGTAGACGAAGCGCTCGTCCGGCGGGCCCTCGGGCACCTTCACGTGCGTGAAGTCGGCGTGCGGGACGCGCAGGTACTCGGCCTGCCCGCCGGCGAGCTGGCCGTAGAGCTTCGAGTAGCCGAACAGCGTCGCGCCGGTGCCCTGGTCGCGGTTCTGGGTCGTCTCGCACTGCGTGTAGAGCTGCTCGTCGCACATGAAGCAGCTGCCGCACGACACCTGGAACGGGATGACGACGCGGTCGCCCTTCTTGAGGTTCGTGACCGCCGAGCCCACCTCCTCGACGATGCCCATCGGCTCGTGGCCGAGGACGTCGCCGGCGTCCATGAACGGGCCGAGCACCTCGTACAGGTGCAGGTCGGAGCCGCAGAGGTTGGTCGTCGTCATGCGGACGACCGCGTCCGTCGGCTCCTGGATGACCGGGTCGGGGACCTCGTCGACGCGGACGTCGCGCTTGCCGTGCCAGGTGACTGCCTTCATGGGTGCCGGGGTGCCCGGGCGCCGCTGCCGGAAACGGGTACGGCGGACGGCGTGACACCACCTCGGGAGGACGGCCCCGTCGGGCCGAGCATGGAGCTGGAGCTCGAGCAGGCCATGGACCGCCTGCTCGACGAGGGCGAGCAGCGGCTGGGCCGGCCCTGGCGGCAGGTGCTCGTCACCGGCTTCTTCGGCGGCACGGAGATCGCCCTCGGCGTGCTCGCCCTCGTGGCCGTCGTGGCCGCCACCGGGTCGCAGCTGCTCGGCGGGCTCGCCTTCTCGATCGGCTTCCTCGCGCTGCTGCTGGGCCGCAGCGAGCTGTTCACCGAGGGCTTCCTCGTGCCGGTCACCACCGTCGTCGCCCGGCGCGCCACGGCGGCGCAGCTCGGGCGCCTGTGGTCCGGCACGCTGCTGGCGAACCTCGTCGGCGGCTGGGCGATCATGTGGCTCGTCGTGGGCGCGTACCCCGGGCTGCAGGACCAGGTGGTCGAGTCGGCGGCGCACTTCGCGCTGGCCGGGCTGTCGCGCGAGACCTTCAGCCTGGCGGTGCTCGGCGGCGCGACCATCACGCTCATGACCCGCATGCAGCAGGGCACCGACGCGATGGTCGGGAAGATCGCCGCCGCGGTCGCCGGTGCCTTCCTGCTCGCCGGGCTCGAGATGTTCCACTCGATCCTCGACTCGCTGCTCATCTTCGGCGCTCTGCACACCGGCGCGGCGCCGTTCGGCTACCTCGACTGGCTGCAGTGGTTCTCGTGGACGCTCGCCGGCAACGTCCTCGGCGGCTTCGGGCTCGTGACGCTCCTGCGGCTGGTGCGCAGCAAGGAGCGGCTGCAGCGGGAGCGGGCTACGCACCCACCGCGCTGAAGCCGCCGTCGACGAAGACCGTGGTGCCGGTGGTGGCCGGGAACCAGTCGGACAGCAGCGCCACGCACGCGCGCGCGACGGGCTCGGGGTCGCCCACGTCCCAGCCGAGCGGCGCCCGCTCGTCCCAGACCTGCTCGAAGCGCTCGAAGCCGGGGACGCTCTTGGCGGCCATGGTGCGCA
Source organism: Mycobacteriales bacterium (assembly GCA_035553635.1). Classification (GTDB taxonomy): domain Bacteria; phylum Actinomycetota; class Actinomycetes; order Mycobacteriales; family SCTD01; genus DATLGD01. The sequence goes on along the minus strand of DATMKB010000219.1, from coordinate 484 downwards.
GCGGGCCGGCGGCGACGAGGTTGACGCGCACGCCCCGCGGGCCGAGGTCGCGGGCCAGGTACCGGCAGGCGGACTCGAGGCCTGCCTTCGCCACGCCCATCCAGTCGTAGGACGGCCAGGCCACGCGCGCGTCGAAGTCGAGGCCGACGTAGGAGGCGCGCTCCGACAGCAGGGGGAGCGCCGCGCGCGCCAGCGCCGCGAACGACCACGTGGAGACCTGCAGCGCCGTCCCGACGTCCTCCCACGGGGTGTCCAGCAGCCCGGAGCCGAGCGCCGAGGGCGGGGCGAAGCCGACGGCGTGCAGGACGCCGTCAAGGCCGTCGACGTGGGCGCGCACGCGGTCGGGCAGCGCGGCGAGGTCGTCCTCGTCGGTGACGTCGAGCTCGACGACGGGCGGCGCGCCCGGCAGCCGCTTCGCGACGCGCTGCGTCAGCGACATCGGCCGGCCGAAGCTCGACAGCACCACGGTGGCGCCCTGCTCGGC
>DATMKB010000218.1:0-5189 GCA_035553635.1 Mycobacteriales bacterium | reverse complement strand
CGCCGTCGTCGCCGCGCTCGACGCGTCCTTCTCCGGGACGGCGTCGTTCGACCTCTACGGCGCCGTGAGCGGCGGCCTGCGCGGCGAGGACGCGGTGCGCGAGAGCCGCGACCACGTGCTGTCCCGCCGGGTGTAGGTCGCGCCGCGGCGCGGTACCGCCCGGGGCATGGCGAGCGCACCGACCCCCGAGGAGATCTACGACGCCGCCGAGCGCGAGGGCGCCCGGCGGCTGTCGATGCCGCTGCTGGAGCAGGCGTCGACGGGCTTCATCGCCGGGGTGACGATCGTCTTCGGCATCGTCGCGCTGGGCGTCACGGAGGCCTACGCGGAGCCGACCGCCGGCCCGGAGCTCGCGCGGCTGCTCGGTGCACTGGCCTTCGCCACCGGCCTGGTCTTCCTCGTGGTCGGGCGGACGGAGCTGTTCAGCGAGAACTTCTTCGACCCGGTGGCGGCGGCGCTCGACCAGGACCGGCGGCCCTGGGGCCGGCTCCTTGGCTGTGGGGAGTGGTGCTCGTCCTCAACCTCGTCGGCGGCGCCGTGCTCGTCGCCATCACGGCGGTCGAGGGGGCGCTGCCGGTCGCGGCGGAGGAGTCGCTCGTGCGGCTGGCCGACGAGATCGCGCACAAGAGCGCCGCCGCGACGCTCGCCCGCGCCGTGCTCGCCGGCGCGCTGCTGACGCTGCTGTCGTACCTGCTGCACGGCGCCGGCTCGACCACCGGCCGGGTGCTCGTCGCCTTCATGGTCGGCTTCTTCGTCGCCATCGGCCCGTTCGACCACGTGGTGGTCAGCGCCCTGCACCTGCTCTACGGCGTCTGGCTCGGCGGGACGGTGACGTACGGCGACCTCGCGGCGAACATCGGCCTGGCCACCGTCGGCAACGTCGTGGGCGGCGTCGTGCTCATGACGCTGACGCACACGGCGCAGGTGAAGGGCGAGCGCTCGCGCAGCTCCTGACGCCCCTACGCTGCGCGGCGTGCCCCCGTCCATGCGCGCCGTCGTCGCGCGCGGGCCGGGTGCGTTCGCCGTCGAGGAGGTCGCCGAGCCGCAGCTGCCGCCGGGCGGGCTCCTCGTCCAGGTCGAGGCCGCCGGGGTGTGCGCCGCCGACCGCATGCTCTGGACCGGCCGCCACCCCTGGGGCGAGCTGCCCTGGCCGTTCACGCCGGGGCACGAGCTGCTCGGCCGCGTCGTCGCCGGCGCGCTGCCGGCCGGCACGCGCGTCACCGCCGAGGTGAAGCTGCCCTGCGGCGCGTGCGCGGCCTGCGGGCGCGGCGAGGAGCACCTGTGCTCCCGCGGCCCGCACCTGGGCAGCGGCATCCCCGGCGCCTTCGCCGAGCGGCTGGCGCTGCCGGCCGAGGCGCGCGTGCACGTCGTGCCCGAGGCGCTGAGCCGCGAGCAGGCCGTGCTCGCCGAGCCGATGGCGTGCGCGGTGCACGCCGTCCGGCGGGCGGGGGTGCAGCCGGGCGACCGGGTGGCGGTTGCGGGCCTCGGCGGGCTCGGCGCCCTCGCGGTGCACGCCGCGCGGGCGGCGGGCGCGGCGTCGGTCACCGCCGTGGTGCGCACGCCGGAGAAGGAGCAGCTCGCGCGCGACCTCGGCTACGACGACGCCGTCCGGTCGCCGGACGACGCCGCGTACGACACCGTGCTCGACGTGAGCGGCTCGGTCGACGCGGTGGCGGCGCTGCTGCGCGCGGTGCGTCCCGGCGGGCGCGTGGGCGTCTACGGCGTCTACGACCGGCCGCTGCCCGTCGACCTCAACGCGCTCGGCGAGCTCGGCGAGCTCACCGTGGCGGGCGGGCACCTGGCACCGGGCGCGTTCCCGGCCGCGCTCGACCTGCTCGCCGGCGTCGACGGCGCGCGCGTCGTCACCGGCACCCACGCGCTCGAGGACCTGACCCGCGCCCTGGACCCGGGGCGCCCGCGGCTGAAGGAGATCCTGGTCCCGTGAGAGTCCCGTGAACGCTGAGCTCGAGGACCTCTGCCGGCAGCTCGCCGTCGTCGGCCGCAAGGCGGTGGCGGCCGGCCTGGTCATCGGCTCGGGCGGCAACCTGTCGGCCCGGCTGCCCGGCGCCGACGAGTGCGTCGTCACCGCGAGCGGCACGTGGCTGGACGAGCTGGGGCCCGACAGCTTCTCCGTCGTCGGCATCGCCGACGGCGAGGTGCGCGGCGGCCACCCGCGGCCGTCGAGCGAGGCGCTGCTGCACCTGGCCACCTACCGGGTGCGCCCGGACGCGAACGCCGTGGTGCACCTGCACCCGCAGACGTCGGTGCTGCTCGACGCGCTCGGCATCCCGGTCCGGCTGCTCACCATCGACCATGCCTACTACGTGCGCGAGGTGCGCTCCACGCCGTTCCTCCAGAGCGGCACGCAGGAGCTGGCCGACGCCGGTGCGGCCGCGGTCGCCGACGGCTGCAACTGCGTGGTCCTCGGCCACCACGGCTGCTCGGTGGTGGCCGACAGCGTCGAGCTGGCGCACAAGCGCGCTGCCAACCTCGAGGAGGCCGCCCGCGCCACCCTCGTCATGCACCAGCTCGGCGACACCACCACGGCCTGCCCGCCCGAGTACCTGGAGCGGGTGCGGGCGGGCGAGGCGGGCGTGTGAGGGTCGCCGGCCTCGACGCCGGCGGCTCGGCGGTCAAGGCCTGGCTGTGGGACGACGGCGCGGTGCGCACCAGCGAGCTGGCGCTGCCGGTGCTGCGGCCGGCGCCGCACCGCGTCGAGCTCGACCTCGCGGTGCTCGAGTCGGCCTGCCGCGCGGTGCTGCACGACGTGGTGGACGGGCCGGTCGACGCGGTCACGGTGTCGTCGATGCGGCAGGCGTTCGCGCTGCTCGACGCCGACGGCCTGCCGCTCGGGCCGGCGGTGCTCAACAGCGACCGCCGCGGGGCGGCGCACGCGCAGGTGCTCGCGGGCACGCACGACCTCACCGGCCACTGGCCGGCGCCGGAGCTGACCCTGCCGAAGCTGCTGGCCGTGCAGGCCGACGAGCCCGAGCGCTGGGCGGCCACCACGCGGGTGCTGTTCGTGCACGACTGGCTGCTGTGGCGGCTGACCGGCGAGCAGGTCACCGAGGCGTCGTACGCGTGCGCGGGCGGCATGGCCGACGTCGCGGCCCGGACCTGGGCCACCGGCCTGCTCGAGCACTGCGGGGTGGGCACCGCACGGCTCGCGCCGGTGGTGGAGGCGGGCACCGTGGTGGGCGCGGTGCGCGGCCGCTGGCCGGTGGCGGAGGGCACGCCGGTGCTCGCGGGCTGCGGCGACACCCAGCTCGCCGCCGTGGGCGCCGGCGGGCTGGCCGACGGCGTGGTCACGGTGGTGGCCGGCTCGTCGACGCCGGTCATCGCGGCGTCGTCGTCGCCGGTGCGCGACCCGCTCTCCCGCCCGTGGGTGTCGACGCACGCGGCGCCCGACCGCTGGGCGGCCGAGGGCAACGCCGGCTACCCCGGCACGGCGAGCGGCTGGTGGGCCGGCCTCGCGCCGTCGGCGGGCGACGCGCTCGTCCCCTCGCCGGTCGTGGCGGTGACCGCCGCGCCGTGGTGGTCGGAGCCGACCTGGGCGGTCAAGCCGCCGGTCTCGGTCGTCGGCCTGGCGCCCACCACCACCGCCGACGACGTCCGCGCGGCACTGCTGCAGGCGCACGCCTTCGCGGTGCGCGGCAACGTCGAGGACCTCGAGCGGGCGCTCGGGCGGACGGCGTCGGCCGTGGTGGTGACCGGCGGCGCGGCCCGCGACGGCGTGCTGCCGAGGCTCGTGGCCGCCGTGCTCGGCCGGGAGGTGCGGCACGGCCGCGACAGCGCCGGCGCGGGCGGGGCCTGGCTGGCCGCGCGGGCGTTCGGCGGCGCCGACGCCCCCGCCCTGCCCGACGACGTCGTCCCGGCCGGCGACCCGGGGCCGTGGGAGGAGCCGTACCGGCGCTGGGTGGAGGTCACCGAGGCGCTGCGGGCGGCCCTCCCCGAGTGATCGGGAGGGCGAGTCCGCACTGCCGCCGGGCGCGCGCGGAGGATCCGCCCTCACGATCACCGAGGAGGCGCGGCTAGCGTCCCGTGCCGTGCGCGCCCTCGTGACGGCCGAGATCACCGACGACGGCGTCCGGCGCCTGGAGGCGCTCGGCTACGACGTCGAGCGCGCCGGCTGGGGCACCACCCGGCAGGCGCTCGACCCGGCCGCGTACCGCGCCGCGGCGGCCGGTGCGGCGCTGCTGCTCACCGAGATCGAGGTGGTCGACACCGCGGTGCTCGACGCGTGCCCGGACCTGCAGCTGGTCGGCACCGCGCGGGGAGGCCCCGTCAACGTCGACCTCGCCGCCTGCGCCGCCCGCGGCGTGCCGGTGCTGTTCACCCCGGCCCGCAACGCCGACTCCGTCGCCGACTTCACCGTCGGGCTCGTGCTGTCGCTGGTGCGCGGGATCTCCGCCGCCGAGCGGCACCTGCGCGGCGAGGGCTGGCACGTCGACGGCGAGCTGCCGTACCTGCACTTCCGCGGGCCCGAGCTCGCCGGGCGGGTGCTGGGCGTCGTCGGCTACGGCGCCACCGGCCGCCGCACAGCGCAGCGGCTGCGCGACGGCTTCGGGATGCGCGTGCTGCTGCACGACCCGTACGTCGAGGGGTCGGTGCCGCTCGACGAGCTGCTGCAGGCGTCCGACGTCGTCACGCTGCACTGCCCGCGGTCGCCGCAGACCCGCGGGATGGTCGACCCGTGGCGGGTACGCGCGGGCGGCTACCTCGTCAACACCGCGGGCGGGGGAGTGGTCGACGAGGAGCAGCTCGTCGCCGCGCTGGACGCCGGCCACCTCGCCGGTGCGGCCCTCGACGTGTTCGGCACCGAGCCGCTGCTCCGCGACTCGCCGCTGCTGCGCGCACCGCGGCTGCTGCTCACCCCGCACCTCGCCGGCGCCGCGGACGACGTCGTCGTCCACCACACGAAGATGCTCGTCGGCGACGTCGAGCGCTGGCACCGCCGCGAGCCCCTCGTGCATCAGGCCAGCGCGAGCGCCACCTCGTAGATGCGCGCGCTCGCCTCGGCGTGGGCGCGCTCCTCCTCCTCGGTGAACGGGTCGGTCCACGACCGCCGGGGCAGCTCGTCCCAGACGAAGAGCAGCGACGCCGCGCGCATGCCGAAGTGCAGGGCCGCCGAGAAGACGGCGGAGGTCTCCATGTCCACCGCGAGGTGGCCGCTCTGCGCCCACTTGCGC
>DATMKB010000217.1:0-4568 GCA_035553635.1 Mycobacteriales bacterium | reverse complement strand
GCGCAGAACGAGGTGATGTCCCGGGGAGTCGGGATCTGCGTGTCGCTGGCGACCGCCGGCGACGCGAGGAACGGCAGCGCGATGGCGCCCGCCGCGAGCGCGCCGAGCGCGCGCCTCATGTTGGTCATGTAGTCGGCCTCCATAGCCCTCGTGAGAACACGCGGTGTGCTCGCACTGCTGGTGGGTCCTGCTCCGGTCGGCAGGGCGAGCCCCACCTCCCCGACTCGCGCGGGTGCACGGCGACGGGAACTGATCGCACCCTAGAGGACTCCTGTGACGCAGGTCGCAGGGGCCCCTCGGGCGGCGTCGAAGGTGACGAGACGGACTCGCGTCACAGTCGTCACATCCGACGCGGGCCGAACGTATCCCGCAGGCGACGGGCTAATCAACGGCACAGGGCGAACGAGGGCTGTCCCGCCGGTGACAGTTCCCTGGCGGCGAGCACCGGCTCGTAGCCTGGCCGCGTGACCTCCGGCGGCCTGCTCACCGGGCGACCGCCCGCCGAGGCGGGCCGCACCGCCCCGCGCAGCGGCTCCCGCGAGCGCTGGGCGCTCGCCGCCGGCGCGCTCGCCCTGGTCCTCGCCGCGCTGTCGCGCCTGCAGCCCCTCCCGGGCGACGGGCTCTCGGCCGACGTCGGCATCCAGTTCCACCTGGCCGGCGAGGTCGCCCGGGGCGCCCTGCCGCTGCTCGACTTCGAGCACGGCTGGAACGTCGTCGGCTGGTGGCACGTCGCCCTCTTCCACGTGCTCGCCGGCGGGTCGGCGACGGCGTGGGCCTTCCTGTTCGGCACCGTCGGCGGGAGGCTGCTCGCCGGGCTCGTCCTGCTCCTCGTCGGCCGCCGGGCCGGCCTGACGGCGCCGTGGCTGCTCGGGCTTCCCGGCGCCCTGCTCGTCGTCGGCGACGTCCCGAACGCCAAGTACGCCCTCCCGGCGCTGTGGCTGCTCGCCCTGCGGCCCTGGGCCGAGCCGGCCCGCGGCGACGTCGTCGTCCGGCTCCTGCTGGCCGCGCTCATGGTGGTGACGCACGTCGAGCTCGCCGTCATGCTCGCCGCGGGCACCGCCCTGTACGACGTCCTGGGCGCCCGGGGGCTCGCGCCCGCGCGGCGGGCGGCGCGGGTGGCGGCCCTGGCGGTGGGGGCGCTCACCGCCTTCGCCGTCGAGGTGGCCCTGTTCGCGCAGGCCGGCGTGCCGGCCGCCGAGACGGTCCGCTTCTTCGTCCTCGACCGCGCCGCCGTGGCGGAGGGCGCCACCGCCTTCACCTCCTCGCTCGTCCTGCCCGACTCCGTGCGCGCCGCGGCCTTCGCCCCCGGGCTGGTCGCGGCCTTCGCCCCGCTGGTCTGGCGCCGGCTCGGGCCGACGGCGCGCTGCACCGCCGCCCTGAACCTGGGCCTCGGGCTCATCGCGCTGCGCAAGCCGGACGAGGGCCACCTGGGCGCCGCCACGGTCCTCCTGCCGCTCCTGCTGGTGCTCGCCGCCCGCGACCTCGCCGCCGACCCGCCGGCGCGGCCGCGCTGGACGCCCGCGGCGCCGCTCCACCTGCTGGCCGGGGCCGCGGTGCTCGTCGGGGGCCTGGTGCTGGCGGTCGAGGCCCGGTCGGTGCTGTCGCTGGCGGCGCTCGGGGCCCTCGGCGCCGTCGGGGCGCTCGCCGGGCGGCGCGACCTGCCCTGGGCGAGCGCCGGCGCCCTGCTCGCCGCGGTCGCCCTGGTCGTGGTCGGCACGGCCGGCCGCACGGCCGCCGACCTGCGCGGGCCCGACGACGGCGTCCTCGACCGGGCCATCGCCGACGCCGTGCGCGCCGACGTCGACCGCTGCCTCGGGCCCGAGCGGCAGGCCTGGGTGGTCACCGAGCCGCTCGAGCTCTACGACCTGCTCGACCTCGAGAACCCGACGCCCTGGTACCTGTTCTGGCCCGGCTTCGCGTCGGAGAGCGACCGCGTGCTCGCCGAGATCGACGGCGGCGGCGTGCCCGCGGTCCTGCAGGTCGGGCCCTGGCCGGCGTCGCTGGCCGCCGTCGCCCCGACCGTGGAGGAGCGCTACGAGCTGTGCCTCGACACCGAGGCGGTGCCCGACCCGTCGACGGGGCTGCTGCCGCGCGGCGTCCGGCTGTGGGTGCTGCGGTGAGCCGGCGCATCCACGTCTTCCTGGGCACCAAGGCGCAGTACATCAAGACGGCCCCGCTGCTGCGGCTGATGGACGCCCGCGGCGTCGACTACCGCCTCATCGACTCCGGGCAGCACGCCGCCCTCGCGGCGGGGCTGCGGCGCGAACTGGGCGTCCACGAGCCCGACCACGTGCTGGGCGGCAGCACCGACATCACCACCGTGCCGCAGGCGGTGCGCTGGTCGCTGGGGCTGGGCAGCCGGCTCCTGGCCCCCCGGCGCCTGCGCGAGGAGGTCTTCGGCGGCGCCGGCGGCATCTGCGTCGTGCACGGCGACACGCCGTCGACGTTCCTGTCGGCGCTCATGGCGAAGCGGGCCGGCCTGGCCACGGCCCACCTCGAAGCCGGGCTGCGCAGCCGGAGCCTGCTGCACCCGTTCCCCGAGGAGCTCATCCGGCTGGCCGTGATGCGGGTCAGCGACGTCCTGTTCGCCCCCGACGACGAGGCCGTCGAGAACCTGCGGGCCCTGCGGCTGCGCGGCGAGGTGGTGCCGGTCGGCGCGAACACCGTGGTCGAGGCGCTGCGCCACTCGCTGCCCGACCGGCCCGCCCCCGGCAGCGGGCCGGCCGTGGTGACGCTGCACCGGGTCGAGAACCTGCACTCGCCCGCCCGCACCGAGCAGCTCGTCGACGCCGTCTGCGCGGTGGCCGCGGAGCGGCCCGTGCGCTTCGTCCTGCACGGCCCCACCACGGAGGTCTTCGCCAGGCGCGGCCTCGACGCACGGCTGCGCGCCGCCGGCGTCGAGACGACGCCGCTGCTCCCCCACGCCGACTTCACCCGCGCGCTGGCCGCCGCGCCGTTCGTCGTCACCGACGGCGGCAGCGTGCAGGAGGAGTGCGCCCTGCTCGGCGTGCCGACGCTGCTGTGGCGCCAGCGCACCGAGCGGTCCGACGGGCTCGGCCGCAACGTCGTGCTCGGCGGCTACGACCCGGACGTCGTCGCCCGCTTCCTCGCCGACCCGGAGGCCCACCGCACGCCCCCGCCGGACGGCGGCGCCACGCCGTCGGAGCGCGTGCTCGAGGTGCTGATGGCGCGTCTGCGGGACGGGACGCCCTGATCCGGCGTTGTATGGGCGTCGTGCGCCGTCTCGTCCTGCCCCTGCTCGCCGCCCCGCTGCTCGTCGCGCTGCTGCCGTCCGCCGCCTCCGCCGCCGTGCCGACCTCGCCCGGGCCCGACGTCGTCGTCGCCGGCAGCGGCTGGGGCCACAGCGTCGGGATGAGCCAGTACGGCGCCCGCGCGATGGCGCAGGCCGGCCGCAGCGCCGAGCAGATCCTCACGCACTACTACCCGGGCGTCGCGGTGCGCTCGGACGTCGGCCCCGGCGAGGGCGCGATCGTCTCCGTCCACCTGTTCCGCCACCGCACCATCACCACCGCCCCGGACCGCGTGCTGCTCATGGGCAAGTCGCGCGACGGCGGTCCGGCCGCGATCAGCCTGCGCACGGCGGCCGGCGACGTCCCGCTCGACCCGGCCCGCGCGCCGTACAACGTGTCGTTCCAGGCGGGCACCTACGTGGTGCGCGCCTCGGACGGCACCGAGGTGGCGCGCACGCCGCAGCCGGTGCACACCGTGGGCAACGACGGCACGGCGATGGTGGCGCTCCCCCAGCTCGGCGCCACGCTCGAGGCCGGCAACCGCAGCGGCATGTTCGCCTGGGGCACCGTCGAGGTGGTCCAGGGCGGCAGCGGCGTCGTCCCGGTGCTGCGGCAGGAGATGGGCGAGTACCTCAAGGGCATCGCCGAGATGCCCAGCAGCTGGGAGCCGGCGGCCCTGCAGGCGCAGGCGGTCGCGGCGCGGACCTACGCGGCGCGCTTCGACGGCCAGACCATCAGCGCGACGCCGGTCAACCAGGCGTACTCCGGCTGGGCCAAGGAGGGCGAACCGACGTTCGGGGCCCGCTGGGTCGCCGCCGTGCGCGACACCGCCGGGCGCAAGGTCGTCGCCCCGGACGGCTCGCTGGCGCAGACCTTCTACTCCAGCTCGCACGGGCTCGGCCGGTCGGAGGCGTCGTCGGCGAGCTGGGCCTACGGAAGCTCCTTCTCGTACCTGCGCAGCGTCGACGACCCGTGGTCGCTCGCGGAGGGCTCGGGCAACCCGTACCGGTCGTGGCTCGCGAAGGCCGACAACGCGGGGTTCGCGGGCGTCGTCGGGCTGGCGCGGGTCAACAGCGTCCGGGTCGTCTCGCGCAGCGAGGGCGGCAGCCCGCTCGAGCTCGACGTCGACGGCTGGCGCTCCGACGGCGTCCGCACGACGGTGCGGTGGAAGGGCGCGTACAGCGCCAGCGACGGCCGCGGCGCCGGCTCCCGGCTGCGCCTGGCCCTGCCGCTCAAGGAGGGCGGTGCCAGCGGGCGCCTGCGGTCGCAGCAGATCTCGGCGATCACGCTGGCGCCGTTCACCGACGACGAGGACTC
>DATMKB010000216.1:0-2666 GCA_035553635.1 Mycobacteriales bacterium | reverse complement strand
CCGGCGGCGCTCCTCCGTGGCGGCGCGCTCGGCGAGCTGCTCCTGCGCCTGCTCGAGCTCGAGCATCGTGCGCTCCTGGCTGTGCAGCGCCCACCCGGCCAGGAACGTCATCCACTGCCCGACGATCCACAGCAGCGGGCTCCCGCAGTCGCAGAGGAGCTCGCCCCCGATCACCACGGCGTTCGACGCCAGGGTGAGGACGAGGGCCGGCCGCGCCCCGCTGTTGAGGGCGACGGTGCAGACGAGGCCGAGCAGCAGCAGCGGCGCCGGGTCGGCGTAGACGGCGTCGCGCAGCAGGAGCACCTCGGCCAGGAGCACCGGTGCGCCGTAGGCCAGCGGCGTCAGGAACTACCGCCGGACGAGCTGCACGACGAAGGGGGAGGCGGCCAGCAGCACGAGGGCGAGGTAGCGCGGCTCGGGCGGCCAGCCGCGGCCCACCGCCACCAGCGCCACGAGCCCGAGCTGCGGCACCGCGCAGTGCACGGGCCCGACGTCGCGGAGGTCCATCCGCGCAGTGTGCGCCGGAGAGGGGGTGTCCGTCGTCCTACCGTGGTCGGACTCCGCGACCGGGCAGGATCGGCGCGTGGACGTACCGACGTGGCGCCGGGTGCAGGGCGCGAGCACCCGCCTGTCGCGCCTGGCGGTGCAGCGGATGGAGGGGCTGCCGTGGTTCGCCGCGCTCGCGCCGCAGCAGCGCGCCGAGGTGGGCCTGGTGGTGCAGGCCGGGCTCGCCGCCTTCACCCAGTGGCTCGAGGACGCCGGGCGCCCGCCCACCGCGGAGCCGCAGGTCTTCGCGGCGGCGCCGCGCGAGCTGGCCAGGGCGGTGTCGCTGAAGCAGACGGTGCAGCTCATCCGCGTCGTCGTCGAGGTGCTGGAGGCCGAGAGCCCGCGGCTGGCCGCACCGGGCGAGCAGGCGCTGCTGGCCGAGCACGTGCTGCGCTACTCGCGTGAGATCGCCTTCGCCGCCGCGGAGGTGTACGCGGCAGCGGCCGAGGCCCGCGGCGCGTGGGACGCCCGGGTCGAGGCGGGCGTCGTCGACGCGCTCGTGCGGGGCTCGGTGGGCGACCTGACACTGTCGCGGGCGGGGTCGCTCGGCTGGGTGCCGGGGGAGTGGGCGACGGCGCTCGCGGCCCGGGCCCCGAGCCGGCCGGACGACGTCTCCGGGGAGGACCTGCGCACGCACGCCCGGCACCACGGGCTGTCGGTGCTGTCCGGCGAGGCGCGCGGCGGGCTGCTCGTCGTCGTCGGCGGGAGCGGACCGCACGAGCCGGCGGTCGAGCACCTCGTGGAGCTGCTGCCCGAGGGTCCCGTGGTGGTCGGCCCGCGGGTGGCGACCCTCGAGCAGCTCGCGGGCTGCGTCGGGGAGGCGCTGGCCGGGCTCGCCGCCGTGCCGGCCTGGCCGGACGCCCCGCGCCCCGTCGAGAGCTCGGCGCTGCTCGCCGAGCGGGCGCTGCTCGGTGACGCGTCCGCCGCACGGCGCTTGGTGGAGGAGGTCCACAGCCCGTTGCGCGACGCCGGCGCGGCCCTCCTCGAGACGGCCGCCGCCTACCTCGCCGCGGGCCGCGCCGTGGAGGGCGCGGCGCGCCTGCTGTTCGTGCACGCCAACACCGTGCGCTACCGGCTGCGGCGCATCAGCGAGGTGACCGGGCACGACGTGACGACGCCCCGGGGCGCCGACGTCCTGCAGGCCGCCCTGGTGCTCGGCCGCGCCCAACCGTTGTAGGAACCCCACAACTGCTTGCGCGGAACTCGGTCGGGTCCGCCGACTGCTGCGGCCCGCCGCGGGCAGCAGGGTGGTCCCCGTGCTGGTCCTCCTCCTCCCCGGTCAGGGCGCGCAGCGGCCCGGCCTGCTGTCGCCCTGGCTCGCGCTCCCGGGCGCCGCCGCGCAGGTGGCCTCCTGGTCCGACGCCGCCGGGCTCGACCTCGCCGCCCTCGGCACGACGGGCTCCGCGGACGACGTGCGTGACACCGCCGTCGCGCAGCCGCTGCTCACCGCCGCGGCGCTGCTGTCGGCCGGCGCGCTGCTCGACGGCCGCCGCCCCGACGCGGTCTGCGGCCACAGCGTCGGCGAGCTCCCGGCACTCGCCCTGGCCGGCGTCCTCGACCCCGCCGACGCCGTCCGGCTGGCCGCCGCCCGCGGCCGCGCCATGGCCGCCGCCGCGGCCGCGCGGCCGACCGGCATGGCCGCCGTGCTCGGCGGCGACCTGGAGAGCACCACCGTCGCGGCCCTGCAGGCCGGGCTCGAGGTCGCCACCGTCAACGGCCGCGGCCAGGTCGTGGTCGGCGGCCCGCTCGACGTCCTCGCGTCCTGGTCGCCGCCCGGCGCGCGGGTGCGCCCGCTGCAGGTGGCCGGCGCCTTCCACACCTCCGCCATGGGGCTCGCCGTCCCCGACGTCGCCGACGCCGTCCGCGCGCTCGACGTCCGCGACGCGGCCTGCCCGGTGGTGGCCAACGCCGACGGCGAGGCGCTCGTCGACGGCGAGCAGCTCGTCGCCCGCCTCGTCGGCCAGCTCACCCGGCCGGTGCGCTTCGACCTCTGCCTGCAGCGGCTGCGCGACCTCGGCGCCACCGCGCTCGTCGAGGCCGCGCCCGGCGGGACCCTCACCGGCATCGCGGCCCGCGAGCTGCCCGGCACGCCGGCCGTCCCACTGCGCACGCCCGACGAC
>DATMKB010000215.1:0-3401 GCA_035553635.1 Mycobacteriales bacterium | reverse complement strand
CGGGCTCCTGCAAGATCGCTAGACGTTGATCCACGAGGTCCATCACCTTCAGCGGCATGACGCCAGCAGGCGCCATCCGCGGTCAGGTGTCCGACATCTGTCCGGTACGGCGTGTCCGACATCTGTCCGGTCAGGACACGCCGGGCGCACCGGCACGTCGCGGCGGTGGTCCCCTGATGATCTCCGCCAGGGGCGGCGAGACGCCGTCAGCGGCGCCGGCGCTCCGGCTTCCAGACGACGAGCGCCGTCTCGCGCACCGGCACGAGGTCGCGCCGCATCGACGCCACCGCCCGCTCGTGCGCCTGCGCGGCGGCGGCCTGCGCGTCCGCGAGCTCGGCCTGCAGCTCGGCCACCCGGCTCTGCAGCGCCTCGACGTGGTTCTCCAGCTCGATGATGCGCTTGATGCCGGCGAGGTTGACGCCCTCCTCCTGCGAGAGGCGCTGCACCTCGCGCAGCAGGGCGACGTCGCGCGCGGAGTAGCGCCGCCCCCCGCCTCCCGACCGGCCGGGCGTGACGAGCCCGAGCCGGTCGTACTGCCGGAGCGTCTGCGGGTGCATGCCCGCGAGCTCGGCCGCCACCGAGATGACGAAGACGGGGACGTCGTCGCCGATCGGGTTCACAGCTCCACCCCCTCCAGCGCGGCGCGCGGGCTGTCGTCGGCCGTCCCGTGCAGCTGCTGCGCGAACTGCTCGAGCGCCCGGCGGGCCTCGTCCGACAGCTGCTGCGGCACCTGCACCTGCACGGTGGCGAGCAGGTCGCCCGCGCTGCCGTCCTTCCTGCGCACGCCGCGGCCGCGCACGCGCAGCGTCCGGCCCGACGACGTGCCCGGCGGCACCCGCAGCGTGACGGGCCCGTCGGGGCTCGGGACGGTGACGAGCGTGCCGAGCGCGGCCTCGTCGAAGCGCACCGGGACGGTGAGCAGCAGGTCGTCGCCGCGTCGGCTCACCACCGGGTGCGGGGTGACGTGGACGGTGACGAGCAGGTCGCCCGCCGGGCCGCCGCGGTCGCCGGGGCCGCCGCGGCCGGCGAGCCGGACCTTCTGGCCGTCGTCGACGCCGGGCGGGATGCGGACGTTGAGCGTCTTCTCGGTGGTCGCGACGCCCTGGCCCGCGCAGGTCGGGCAGGGCGTCTCGACGACGCGTCCCTGACCGCGGCAGGTGCGGCACGGCTCGCTGAAGGCGAACCCGCCCTGGTTGCGGGTGGTGACGCCGGCGCCCGCGCAGGTGGCGCACTCGCGCGACGTCGTGCCGGGGGCGGCGCCGCTGCCGCGGCAGGTGGTGCAGGTGCCGGTCGTGGTGAGGCGCACCGGCACGGTGGCGCCCCGCAGCGCGTCGCCGAAGGACAGCGTCACGCTCGTCTCGACGTCGGCGCCCCGCCGCGGGCCGCGACCGCCGCGGGCACCGCCGAACAGCCCGCCGAAGACGTCGCCGAGCCCGCCGCCGCTCGGCCGGCCGCCGAACAGGTCGCCCAGGTCGAAGCCCGGCACCCCGCCGCCGGGGTAGCCGCCGCCGGGGCGGAAGCCGCCGCTGCTGAACAGCGTCCGGGCCTCGTCGTACTCGCGGCGCTTGGCGTCGTCGGACAGGACGTCGTAGGCCTCCGACACCGCCTTGAAGCGGTCCTCGGCGGCCCGGTCGCCGGGGTTCTTGTCCGGGTGCAGGTCGCGGGCCAGCTGCCGGTAGGCCTTCTTGATCTCGGCCGCCGACGCGTCCTTCGGGACGCCCAGGGCGGCGTAGTAGTCCTTCTCCGCGTAGTCGCGCGCGCTCACGGCGTCCCTCCTCCCTGGGGTCGTGCCCGGCCCGGGGCCCCGCGATGGGGCCCCGGACCGGTCGGTCAGTCCTGCTGCTGCTCGGCCGGCGCGCCGGGCTCGGCCACCGACACCCGGGCCGGGCGCAGCACGCGCCCGCCCTTGAGCCGGTAGCCGGTCTGGAGCACCTGCGCGCACAGCGCCACCGACGCCGTCGGGTCGGGCTCGGCCTGCATCAGGGCCTCGTGCACCGCCGGGTCGAAGGGCTCGCCGGCCTCGCCGAACCGCTCGAGCCCGGCCTTGGCCGTCACCTGCTCGAGCCGCTCGCCCACCGCCGCGAAGGCGCCGGTGAGGTCGCCGTGCGAGCGCGCCCGCTCGACGTCGTCGAGCACCGGCAGCAGCTCGTTCAGCAGCCCCGCCGTCGCCATCTCGACGACGGCCACCCGGTCGCGCTCGACGCGCTTGCGGTAGTTGGCGTACTCCGCGGACAGCCGCTGCAGGTCGGCGGTGAGCTCGGCGACGGGGTCGCCGGCGGGAGCCTCCTCGACGGGCTGCTCCTCGGCCGGCGCCGGCGCCGCCTCCTCCCGCACGGTCCCGGTCTCCGGGTCGAGGCGCCGCTTGTCGCGGACCACGACCCGGTCCGGGTCGAACTCTGTGTCGGGGGAGCTCACTTGGTGTCGTCCTCCACGACCTCGGCGTCGACCACGGAGTCGTCACCGGGTTCCTCGGCCGCAGGGGTCTCGCCCGGCTGCGCGTAGAGCGCCGCGCCGACCTCGGAGCTCGTGCGGGCCAGCTCCTCCGCGGCGGTGCGGATGGCGGCGGTGTCGCTGCCGCCGAGCGCCGCCTTGAGGTCCGACAGCCCGGCCTCGACCTTCTCCTTGCCCTCCGCCGGGAGCTTGTCGCCGTTCTCGCCGAGGAACTTCTCGGTCGAGTAGACGAGCGACTCGGCCGAGTTGCGGGTCTCGACCTCCTCGCGGCGCTTCTTGTCCTCCTCGGCGTGCTGCTCGGCCTCGCGCATCATCCGCTCGATGTCGTCCTTCGGCAGCGCCGAGCCGCCGGTGATCGTCATCGACTGCTCCTTGCCCGTGCCGAGGTCCTTGGCGGACACGTGCACGATGCCGTTGGCGTCGATGTCGAAGGTGACCTCGATCTGCGGGACGCCGCGCGGCGCCGGCGGCAGGCCGGTCAGCTCGAACATGCCGAGCTTCTTGTTGTACTGCGCCATCTCGCGCTCGCCCTGGAACACCTGGATCTGCACGGACGGCTGGCCGTCGTCGGCGGTGGTGAAGACCTCGGAGCGCTTGGTCGGGATCGTCGTGTTGCGCTCGATGAGCTTGGTCATGATCCCGCCCTTGGTCTCGATGCCGAGGGACAGCGGGGTGACGTCGAGCAGCAGGACGTCCTTGACCTCGCCCTTGAGCACGCCGGCCTGCAGCGCGGCGCCGATGGCGACGACCTCGTCGGGGTTGACGCCCTTGTTGGGCTCCTTGCCGCCGGTGAGCTCCTTGACCAGGTCGGTGACGGCCGGCATGCGGGTCGAGCCGCCGACGAGCACGACGTGGTCGATCTGCCCGACGGTGATGCCGGCGTCCTTGACGGCCTGGTTGAAGGGCGCCTTGCAGCGGTCGAGCAGGTCCTGCGTCATCCGCTGGAACTC
>DATMKB010000214.1:0-7119 GCA_035553635.1 Mycobacteriales bacterium | reverse complement strand
GCGCGGGCCTGGTCGTCGCCGTAGACCGTGTAGTAGAGCGTCGCCTCGCGCAGGTCGGGCGTCAGCTTGGCGTCGGTGATGGTGACCATGCCCAGGCGCGGGTCCTTGACCTGCAGCTCGAGCGTCGAGGCCACGACCTCGCGGATGCGCACGGCCAGCTTGCGGGCCCTCGCGACGTCGACCATGTCAGTCGTCCTCTCCGTACAGCTGCTGCCGAGCGGAGAGCACCTCCAGCTCGGGTCGTGCGGCGACCGTGCGCTCGCACGCGTCCAGCACCTCGACGCAGTGCCGCGCGTCGGGCGCCACCACCGCCACGCCCACGAGGGCGCGCCGGTGGAGGTCGAGGTGGCCGGTCTCGGCGGCCGCCACCTCGTGCTTGCGCCGGAGCTCGGCCACCACCGGCCGCACCACCGAGCGCTTCTCCTTGAGCGAGTGCACGTCCCCGAGAAGCAGGTCCAGGGTCAGCACACCCGTGAACACAGTTCCCTCCCGGGGCGAGGACCGAGCTGGAGGACGGAGGAGCCGGCCCGCGCAGCGGGTGGCGTGCGTCAGGCGCGTAGAGGCCGAGGAACGAGGCCCAGCGCCCGAGCACGCCACCCGCGGAGCGGGACAGCGGACCCCGAGACCTACGAGCGCGGCTTCTCGCGGTTCTCGTACGTCTCGATGACGTCGTCGACCTTGATGTCGTTGAAGCTGCCGAGCCCGATACCGCACTCGTAGCCCTCGCGGACCTCGGTCGCGTCGTCCTTGAACCGCTTGAGCGACTCGATCTTGAGGTTCTCGGCCACGACGACGCCGTCGCGCACCAGGCGCGCGGAGCTGTTGCGGACGATCGTCCCGGACCGCACGAGCGCACCGGCGATGTTGCCGAACTTGCTCGACCGGAACACCTCGCGGATCTCGGCGGTCCCGAGCTGGACCTCCTCGAACTCCGGCTTGAGCATGCCCTTGAGCGCGTTCTCGACGTCCTCGATGGCCGCGTAGATCACCGAGTAGTACCGGACGTCGACGTGCTCGCGGTCCGCCAGCTCGCGGGCCTTGCCCTCGGGCCGGACGTTGAAGCCGAGGATGACCGCGTCGGAGGCCGAGGCCAGCGTGACGTCGTTCTCCGTGATGGCACCGACGCCGCGGTGGATGATCCGGAGGGACACCTCCTCGCCGACGTCGATCTTGAGCAGCGCGTCCTCGACCGCCTCGACCGAACCCGAGACGTCGCCCTTGAGGATGAGGTTGAGCTGGGTCTTCTCACCCTCCTTGAGGCGCTCGAACAGCGACTCGAGGGTCGGGCGCCCACGGCTCTGCGCGAGGGCGGCGGCCCGCTCGCGCGCCTGCCGCTGCTCGGCGATCTGCCGGGCGGTGCGGTCCTCGGGCACGACGAGGAAGTTGTCGCCGGCGCCGGGGACGGACGTGAAGCCCAGGACCTGCACGGGCTGCGCCGGACCGGCCTCCTCGACGGCGTTGCCGTCGTCGTCGAGCATCGCGCGGACGCGGCCGAACGCGTCGCCGGCCACGATCGAATCGCCGACGCGGAGGGTTCCGCGCTGCACGAGGACGGTCGCGACGGGGCCGCGGCCCTTGTCGAGGTGGGCCTCGATGGCCACGCCCTGCGCCGGGACGTTCGGGTCGGCCTGCAGCTCGAGGGCGGCGTCGGCGGTGAGGAGCACCGCGTCGAGCAGCTGCTCGAGGTTCAGGCCGGCCAGCGCGGAGACGTCGACGAACATCGTGTCGCCGCCGTACTCCTCGGCGACCAGGCCGTACTCGGTGAGCTGGCCGCGGACCTTGTCCGGCGCGGCGCCCTCCTTGTCGATCTTGTTGACGGCGACGACGATCGGGACCTCGGCGGCCTGCGCGTGGTTGAGCGCCTCGATCGTCTGCGGCTTGACGCCGTCGTCGGCCGCCACCACGAGGATCGCGATGTCGGTGACCTTGGCACCGCGGGCACGCATGGCGGTGAACGCCTCGTGGCCCGGGGTGTCGATGAACGTGATCTCGCGGATCCCGCCCTCGACCGGGTGGTGCACCTGGTAGGCGCCGATGTGCTGGGTGATGCCGCCGGCCTCGCCGCGCGTCACGTCCGTCTTGCGGATCGCGTCGAGCAGCTTGGTCTTGCCGTGGTCGACGTGGCCCATGATCGTGACGACCGGCGGCCGCGGGTAGAGCTCCGCGTCCTCCTCGTAGTCGCCGCCGAAGGAGAGGTCGAAGCGGTCGAGCAGCGCCGCGTCCTCCTCCTCGGGGGTGACGATCTGGACGTCGTAGTTGAGCTGGGCGCCGAGCAGCTGCAGCGTCTCGTCGGTGCACGACTGCGTCGCGGTCACCATCTCGCCGAGCTCGGTGAACACGACCTGGACGAGCGAGCCCGGGTTCGCGCCGATCTTGTCGGCGAAGTCGGCGAGCGACGCGCCGCGCGGCAGGCGCACGGTCGAGCCGTTGCCGCGGGGGACGCCACCGCCCATCGTCGGGGCGGCGAGGTTGTCGAACTCCTGACGCCGCTGCTTCTTGCTCTTGCGACCGCGGGCGGGACGACCGCCCGGACCGCGGCCGAACGCGCCGGCGACCTGGCCGCCGCGCGCTGCGCCGCCACGACCGCCGGGACGGCCGGTGAAGCCGCCGGGGCGCGGACCGCCGCCGTAGCCGCCACCGCCGCCGGGACCGCCGGGGCGACCGCCGCCGGGACCGCCCGGACGACCGCCGCCGGGCATGCCGGGCGCCCGCCCCGGCGGTGCCCCGGGCGGCCGTCCCGGCGGCGGTCCCGGTGGTCCCGGCGGCGGCGGTGGCGGCTTCGCCGGCCGCCCCGGCGGCCCGCGCGGTGGCGCCGGCCGTGGTGGTCCCGTCGCGGGTGCCTTCGGTCGCGGCCCCGGCGGCCGTCCGACCCGTGGGCGCAAGAGCAAGAAGCAGCGGCGTCAGGAGTTCGACAACCTCGCCGCGCCGACGATGGGCGGCGGTGTCGCCCGCGGCAACGGCGAGACCGTGCGCCTGCCGCGCGGCGCGTCCCTCGCGGACTTCGCCGACCGCATCAACGCCAACCCCGGCTCGCTGGTGCAGGTCGTCTTCACCGAGCTCGGCGAGATGGTGACGGCGACGCAGTCGTGCACCGACGAGACGCTGCAGCTGCTCGGCGCGCACCTGGGCTACGAGGTCCAGATCGTCACGCCCGAGGAGGAGGACGCGGCCCTGCTGGACCGCTTCGACCTCACCTTCGGCGGCGACTACGACGAGGAGGCCGCCCTGGTCTCCCGCCCGCCGGTCGTCACGATCATGGGTCACGTCGACCACGGCAAGACCCGACTGCTGGACGCGATCCGCAAGACCGACGTCGTCAAGGGCGAGGCCGGCGGCATCACCCAGCACATCGGCGCCTACCAGGTGCACCACCCGGTCGAGGGCGGCGTCCGCGAGATCACCTTCATCGACACCCCGGGTCACGAGGCGTTCACCGCCATGCGCGCCCGCGGTGCGAAGGTCACCGACATCGCGGTGCTCGTCGTGGCCGCTGACGACGGCGTCAAGCCGCAGACGATCGAGGCGCTCAACCACGCGCAGGCCGCCGAGGTCCCGATCGTCGTCGCCGTGAACAAGATCGACAAGGAGGGCGCCGACCCGTCGAAGGTGCGCGGTCAGCTCACCGAGTACGGGCTGGTGGCCGAGGAGTACGGCGGCACGACGATGTTCGTCGACGTCTCCGCGCTGTCCGGCAAGGGCATCGAGGACCTGCTCGACGCGATCCTGCTCACGACCGACGCCGCTCTCGAGCTGCTCGAGGACGCCAGCATCCCGGCGCAGGGCGTGGCCATCGAGGCCCGGCTCGACAAGGGCCGCGGCGCCGTCGCGACGGTGCTCGTCCAGCGCGGCACGCTGCGCGTCGGCGACTCGATCGTCGCCGGCGACGCCTTCGGCCGCGTCCGCGCCATGCTCAACGAGCGCGGCGAGAACGTGCAGGAGGCCAGCCCCGGCCAGCCGGTCCAGGTGCTCGGCTTCACCAGCGTCCCCGGCGCCGGTGACAACTTCCTCGTCGTCGGCGAGGACCGCGTCGCCCGCCAGATCGCGGAGCAGCGCGCGGCGCGCGAGCGCAACGCGATGCTCGCCCAGACCCGTGGGCGGCCGACCCTCGAGTCGCTGTTCGACCGCCTCAAGGAGGGCGAGAACACCCAGCTCAACCTCATCCTCAAGGGCGACGTGTCCGGCTCGGTCGAGGCCGTCGAGGACGCGCTGCTCAAGATCGAGGTCAGCGACGAGGTCTCGCTGCGGATCATCCACCGCGGCGTGGGCGCGATCACCGAGAACGACGTCACGCTGGCGTCGGCCTCCGACGCGGTCATCCTGGGCTTCAACGTCCGGGCCGAGGGCAACGCCCGCGACCTGGCCGAGCGCGAGAAGGTCGACGTCCGCTACTACTCGGTCATCTACGCCGCGATCGAGGACGTGGAGGCCGCCCTCAAGGGCATGCTCAAGCCCGAGTACGAGGAGGTGCAGCTCGGCACCGCCGAGGTGCGCGAGGTGTTCCGCGTCCCGAAGATCGGCAACATCGCCGGCTCGATCGTGCGCACCGGCCTCATCCGCCGCAACACCCGGGCCCGCCTGCTCCGCGACGGCGTCGTCGTCAAGGACGACCTCACGGTCGAGTCGCTGCGCCGGTTCAAGGACGACGCGACGGAGGTGCGCGAAGGGTACGAGTGCGGTATCGGCCTCGGTCGCTTCAACGACATCAAGGTCGGCGACACGATCGAGACGTGGGAGATGCGGGAGATCCCTCGCACGTAGGGCGCTCTGGCGGCAGTGGCCGTTCGGACCTGGGGGCTCCTTCGTCGCCCCTTCTACGGTCCTTCACGACCACTGCCGCCGCCGCTCCCCGCGGGTCCTCCCGCGGCGACCACGTCCCGACGCCGGCCTTGCTGTCGTCGACACCGAGCTCGCGTACCGCAGGGAGGGCTAGATGTTCACGGGCGCTCTTGCTCTTGATCTGCTGCTCGGGGACGTGCACAGCCTCAAGGAGAAGCGGAGCGTCGTGCGGCCGGTCGTGGTGGAGCTCCGGCGCACGTTCGAGGTCTCGGTCGCCGAGGCGGGTCACCTGGACCTGCACCGGCGGGCGCTGATCGGGGTCGCGGTCGTCGCCGCGGACGCCTCGCACGTACGACGCGTGCTGGACGCCTGCGAGCGGCTGGTCGCGGACCGCCCTGAGGTCGAGGTGCTCTCGGCCCACCAGCAGCTGTTCGGAGAAGAGGACTGATGGTCGACGTCGCACGGGCGCGCAAGCTCGCGGTACGGATCCGCGAGGTCGTCTCGATGACCCTCGAGACGCAGGTCAAGGACCCGCGGCTCGGGATGGTCACCATCACCGACGCCAAGGTCACCCCCGACCTGCGCGAGGCGACGCTCTACTACACCGTCTACGGCACCGACGAGGAGCGGCAGAGCAGCGCGATGGCGCTCGAGTCCGCCAAGGGCGTGCTCCGCAAGACCGTCGGCCAGCAGACCGGCGTGCGCTACACGCCGTCGCTGCAGTTCATCGCGGACGCCGTCCCGGAGACCGCCGGCAAGATCGAGGACCTGCTCGCGCAGGCCCGCGCGGAGGACGCCCGCGTGCACGCCATCGCCGAGAGCGCTCAGCCCGCCGGCGACGCCGACCCGTACCGCGCGCCGCGCGTGCAGGACGACGAGGACGAGCCGGACGCGTCTGAACAGACGTGAGCACTCCTCCCGGCGCCGAGTGGGACGCGGTCGTGGAGGCGCTGCGCGCTGCGGACAGCGTCGCGCTCGCGTGCCACGTCGGTCCCGACGGCGACGCGCTCGGCTCGATGCTGGCGCTCGGCGCGGCGCTGCGGGCGCTCGGCAAGGACGTCGTCGCCTCCTGGGGCGGCGAGCCGTTCCGGGTGCCCGAGTCGTACTCGTTCCTGCCCGCCGTCGACCTGCTCGTGCCGCCGGCGCAGTTCCCGGAGCGGCCGCCGCTGTTCGTCACCTTCGACACCGGCAGCGCCGACCGGCTCGGCTCGCTCGTCGACCGGGTCGAGACCGCCGCGTGCTGCGTCGTCGTCGACCACCACGCCAGCAACACGCGGTACGGCGGGCTGCACCTGGTCGACCCCGCCGCGGCAGCGACCGCGGTCCTGGTGGCCGAGCTCGTCGACCGGCTCGGCGTCCCGCTGACGCAGGAGATCGCCGCGCCGCTGTACACCGGGCTGGTCACCGACACCGGCTCGTTCAAGTACTCCGCCACCACACCCGCGGTGCACGAGCTGGCCGCGCGGCTGATCGCCACCGGGATCCGGCACGACCTCATCAGCCGCGCCATCTACGACACCGCCTCCTTCGACTACGTCCGCCTGCTCGGCGAGGCGTGCGCGCGGGCCGAGCTCGACCCGGCCGCTGTCGGCGGGCTCGGCCTCGTGTGGACCGTCGTGCAGGCCGACGAGCTCAAGGCTGCCGGGCTGGGACTCGCCGACGTCGAGGGGGTCATCGACGTGCTGCGCACCGCGCAGGAGGCCGAGGTCGCCGTCGTGCTCAAGGGCGACCCGATCGAGGGCGGCTGGAAGGTCTCCACCCGCAGCAAGGGCGCCGTCGACGTGGGCGCGGTGTGCACCGGCCTCGGCGGCGGGGGGCACCGCTTCGCGGCCGGCTTCAGCAGCGACCAGCAGGCCGACGAGGTGCTGGCGCACCTGCGCGCGGCGCTCGCGGCCGCGCCGCACCTCGCGGCGTGAGGGCTCCCGCGCGGGCGGGTGCCGCCGCCGGCGCGCCGTGACCGCGCCGGACGGGCTGCTGGTCGTCGACAAGCCGGGCGGCTGGACCTCGCACGACGTCGTCGGCCGGGTGCGCCGCCTCGCGCAGACGCGCAAGGTCGGCCACGCCGGCACCCTGGACCCGATGGCGACCGGTGTCCTCGTGCTCGGCATCGGCCGCGCGACCCGCCTGCTCGGCCACCTCGCGCTGACCAGCAAGGCCTACGACGCGACGATCCGGCTCGGCGCGACCACCGTGACCGACGACGCCGAGGGCGAGGTCGTCGAGGTGCGGGACGCCTCGGCCGTCACCGACGACGCGATCGGCGCGGCGATGGCGGCGCTGACCGGCGACCTGCAGCAGGTGCCGTCCTCGGTGTCGGCCGTGAAGGTCGGCGGCGTCCGGTCC
>DATMKB010000213.1:0-7836 GCA_035553635.1 Mycobacteriales bacterium | reverse complement strand
GAGCCGATGAACGCGTCGTCCTCGACGACGACGGGCGCGGCCTGCGGCGGCTCGAGCACCCCGCCGATGCCGACGCCGCCGGACAGGTGCACGTTGCGGCCGATCTGCGCGCACGAGCCGACGGTGGCCCAGGTGTCCACCATCGAGCCGCTGCCGACGTAGCCGCCGATGTTCGTGTAGCTCGGCATGAGCACCACGCCCGGCTCGAAGTGCGAGCCCCAGCGGGCGATCGCCCCGGGCACCACGCGGACGCCGTCGAAGCGGGTCTTGAGCGGCACGCGGTCGTGGAAGCGGAAGTCGCCGGCGCTCGACTCCTGCATGTCGAGGACCTTGAACGCCAGCAGGATGGCCCGCTTGGCGCGCTCGTCGACCACCACCTCGCCGTCGACGACCTGCGCGACGCGGGCCTCCCCGGCGTCGAGCTGGTCGACCGCCGCGACGACCTGCTTCCTCGCGTCCTCGTCGGCGGGGCTGAGCTCGCCGCGCCGCTCCCAGAGCTCGTCGACGACAGGGCTGATGGCGCTCTCGGTCATGCCGCCCAGCCTACGGAGCCGGGCTGCGCCCTCCGCGACTTCCCCTCGCCCGCGCGACGCTCCGGGGGCCCGCCGCGTCGCGCGAGGGAGGGGGAGTGCCGACGGCGGGACGGAGCAGCAGGACGGCGACGGCGGCGGCGCCCGCGGCCAGCAGGTACCCGGCGGCCCACGAGCTGCGGCTGACCACGAGCGCCACGAGCGGCGGTGTGACGGCGGCCGACACCGCGACGGCCGTGTTCTGCGCCCCGAGCGCCGTGCCTGCGCGGCCCGGTCCGGCGAGCTCCCCGACGGCGGTGAAGGCCAGCCCGTTCCAGCTGATGGCGACGACGCCGGCCACCACGAGCAGCGGCACCACGGCAGCGGTGCCGGCGGCGTCGAGGGCAGCGGTGACGACGAACAGGCCGGTGACCGCCAGCGCGATGCGCCGCAGCGGCACCAGGCGGCTGCCGAGCCGGTCCGACCAGCGGCCTGCGACCACGCGCCCCAGGCCGCCGGACACCTGCACGGCGGCGAGCACGAGCGCCGCCGTCGCCACGGCGAAGGCCTGCTCGTCGACGAGGTACACGACGACGAACGCCACGACGGTGAACTGCGGCACCACGAGCAGGAACGACACGAGCGAGAGCCGCCGCACCGCCGGGTCGCGCAGCGGCGACGCGCCGCCCGGCTCGCGCACCAGCTGGCCGGGCGCCTCCCGCACGAGGGCCACGACGACGACGGCCGACACCGCCGCGGCCCCGGCCATCGCGAGGAACGCGGCGTCGAGGCCGCGGGCCTGCGCCAGCGGCGGCAGCAGCGCCGCCGCGAGCCCGGCGCCGAGCGGCAGGGACGTCTGCCGCAGCCCCATCGCGAGCCCGCGCTCGGCCGGCGGGAACCACCCGAGCACGGCCCGGCCGCTCGCGGCGTTGACGCTGCCGCAGGCGGCCCCGGCGAGGGTCAGCCACGCCATGAGCGGCCCGACCGACGACGTGCGCGTGACGGCGAGCAGCGCCGCGACGACGAGCACGAGCCCGGCCGCCATGACGCGCCGCTCGCCGAAGCGGTCGGCGGCCGCGCCCCACAGCAGCAGCGTGGCGACGAGCCCGACCGTCACCGACGCCAGCAGGACGCCGAGCCCGGTGAGCTGCAGGCCGAACTCGTCGCGAAGCTGCGGCGCGAGCCCGGGCAGCGACTGCAGGACGGCGGCCGACGACGCCTGCGCGAAGGCCCCCGCCGCCAGCACCACCCAGCGGTACCGGGGCGGCGTCACGCCAGCAGCGCCAGGCGCTCGGCCGCCACCTCCGCCTGGGCGTCCGTGACGGTCAGGGCCATGCGCACGTGCCGCGCGCCGGCCTCGCCGTAGAACTCGCCGGGCGCGACGAGCACGCCGACGTCGGCGAGCGCGCCGACGGTGTCCCAGCACGGCTCGTCGCGCGTGAGCCACAGGTAGAGCCCGGCCTCGGAGTGCTCGACGCGGAAGCCGGCCGCCTCGACCGCGGGGCGCAGCAGCGCCCGCCGGCGGGCGTAGCGGGCCTTCTGCTCGGCGACGTGCCCGTCGTCGGCAAGCGCGGCGCCCAGCGCGGCCTGGACGGGCGCCGGGACGAGCAGGCCGATGTGCTTGCGGGCCTCGACCACGGCGGCCACGGCGTCGGCGTCACCGGCCGCGAAGCCCGCGCGGTAGCCGGCGAGGTTGCTGCGCTTGGACAGCGAGTGCAGGGCGAGGACGCCGGAGACGTCGTCGCCGCAGACCGACGGGTGCAGCACCGACACCGGCTCGGCCTCCCAGCCGAGCTCGAGGTAGCACTCGTCGCTCGCGACGAGCACGCCGTGCGCGCGCGCCCACTCGACGACGCCGCGCAGCCGGCCGGCGTCGAGCACCTCGCCGGTGGGGTTGCTCGGCGAGTTCACCCACACGAGCCCGACGCGGGAGGGGTCGTGCGCCGTGGGGTCGTCGGTGGGCACCGGCACGCAGCCGGCCAGCCGGACGCCGGCGTCGTAGGTCGGGTAGGCCAGCCGCGGCAGGAGCACCTCGGTGCCCGGCTCGAGGCCGAGCAGCTGCGGCAGCAGCGCCACGAGCTCCTTGCTGCCGATGCTCGGCACCACGTGCCGCTCGGTGACGGCGGCGCCCAGGCGCCGGCCGACCCACTCCACGAGCGAGGCGCGCAGCGCCGGCGTGCCGATCGTCAGCGGGTAGCCGGGCGCGTCGGCGGCGGCGGCGAGCGCCTCACGCACCACCGGCGGCGTCGGGTCGACCGGCGTCCCGATGGACAGGTCGACCGCACCGCCCGGGTGCTGCCGGGCCCGCTCGCCGTAGGGGGCGAGGCGGTCCCAGGGGAACTGCGGGAGCCGGGCCCGCGCGGCCCAGCCCGGCCGCCCAGGACCCGTGACCGGGTTCAGTGCCCCTCGGTGTTCTTGCCCTCGGGCACGGCGAGCACGACGGGGTGGTCGAGGTCGACGGGGCCGACCTTGCTCGCGCCGCCGGGGCTGCCGATGCTCGTCGTCTCGGTGAAGAAGTCGACGTTGGCCCGGTAGAAGTCCTTCCACTGCCCGGGGACGTCGTCCTCGTAGAAGATCGCCTCGACCGGGCAGACCGGCTCGCAGGCGCCGCAGTCGACGCACTCGTCCGGGTGGATGTAGAGCGACCGCTTGCCCTCGTAGATGCAGTCGACCGGGCACTCCTCGATGCACGCCTTGTCCTTGACGTCCACGCAGGGCTCGGCGATCACGTAGGTCACAGCAGTCCTCTTCCTCGTGCGGGGCCCCTAGTGTCGCTGACGTGACGGCGGACGGGCCAGCGGGGGGCTCCGGTGTGGCGCGGTACACGCGCGACGCGGGGCCGTCCTCGGTCGGCGAGCGGGTCGTCGTGCGGCGGCGGCTGCCCGAGGGCGGGCTCGGCGACGTCATCGGCACCGTGGAGCGGTGGTCGGGCGGCACGGTGGCCCTGCGCGACCGGCACGGCGCCCTGCACGAGCTCGACGAGGCGTCCGTCGTGGCGGCCAAGCGGGTGCCCCCGCCGCCGGAGCGGCGCCGGTGAGCGCCCGCCGGCGCTTCGCCGACGTCGTCCGCGGCGAGCCGGTCGACGTCGGGCTGGCCTGCCTGCTCGTCGGGGCGGAGGTCGAGGCCGACCTCGACGTCGACGACGGCCTGCGCCGGCTCGACGACCTGGCCGCCGCCGCGCGCCCCGAGGTGCCGCGCCGGGCCGGGCCGGCCGAGGCGGCGGAGGGGCTGCGGCGGGCGCTCGGCGGCGTCGCCGGGTTCGCCGGCTCGGAGGAGGACTACGGCGACCTGCGCTCCTCGCTGCTGCACGAGGTCCTGCGCCGGCGCCGCGGCCTGCCGCTGCTGCTGGCGGTCGTGTGGGTGGAGGTCGCCGCGCGGCTCGGCGTGCCGGCGTACTACCTCGCGCTGCCCGGGCACGTCGTCGTCGGCATCGGCGACCCGGACGACGAGCACGTCGTGGTCGACCCGTTCACCGGCGGCCGGCTCCTCGACGACGCCGAGGTCGGCGCGCTCGTGCGGCGGCTCACCGGCACCGACGTCGAGCCGGAGCACCTGCGGCCGGTGCACCCGGTCGACCTCCTGCTGCGGCTGCTCACCAACGTCCGGGTCCTGACGACGCGGATGCCGCCGTCCCTCGAGGCCGCGCGCACCCGGCTGTGGGCCACGGAGCTGTCGCTGCTGCTCCCCCGCCACTCCCTCGAGCTGCGGCGCGAGCGCGGGGAGCTGCTCGTGCGGCTCGGCGACCACCTCGGAGGCGCCGCCGAGCTCGACGACTACGCCGACGCCGTCGGGCTCGAGGACCCCGACGCCGCCGAGACGGCGCGGCGCGAGGCGCGGTCGGCGCGGGCGCGGCTGAACTGACCGCCGTAGCCTCGACCGCGTGCTGCGCCTGACCGACACCCGCACCCGCCAGGTCGAGGAGATCCGGCCCCGGACCCCGGGCGTCCTCACCGTCTACGCGTGCGGGCCGACCGTGTACCGGTACGCCCACGTCGGCAACCTGCGCACGTTCCTGCTGTCCGACCTCGTCCGCCGCACCGCGGAGCTGCACGGGCTGCAGGTGCGGCTCGTGCAGAACATCACCGACGTCGGCCACCTGCAGGACGACACCGGCATCGACCTGTCGGGCGAGGACAAGCTGCTGGCGCAGGCGGCGAAGGAGGGCAAGGACCCGTTCGCGGTGGCGCGCTTCTACGAGGAGGCCTTCCACCGCGACCAGGCGCTGCTCGGCGTGAAGCCCGCCGACGCCTACCCGCGCGCGTCGGAGTGCATCGACCTGATGCTCGACCTCATCGCGCGGCTCGTCGACGCCGGGCACGCCTACGTCGGCACGGACGGCACCGTGTACTTCGACGCGCGGTCGTTCGAGGGCTACGGCGCCATCAGCGGCAACCGGCTCGAGGACCTCCGCGCCGGCCACCGCGAGGACGCCGGGACGCTCACCGCCGGCAAGCGCTTCCACGCCGACTGGGCGCTGTGGAAGCGCGCCGGCGAGAAGCGCGCGATGACGTGGGACTCGCCGTGGGGCACCGGCTTCCCCGGCTGGCACGTCGAGTGCTCGGCGATGTCCCTCAGCCTGCTGGGCGAGTCCATCGACGTGCACACCGGCGGCATCGACCTGCGCTTCCCGCACCACGAGGACGAGCGCGCGCAGTCCGACGCCGCCGTCGGGCACGAGGTGGTGCGGCACTGGGTGCACGGCGAGCACCTGCTGTTCGAGGGCCGCAAGATGGCGAAGTCGACCGGCAACGTCGTGCTGGTGTCCGACGTCGTCGAGCGCGGGCACGACCCGCTCGCCCTGCGGCTGGCCTTCCTCGGCATGCGCTACCGCCAGCAGGCCAACCTCACGTGGGACGCCGTCGCCGCTGCCGACGGCACCCTCGCGCGCTGGCGCCGGGCGGTGGCGCAGTGGGCGGAGGAGCCGTCGGCGCCGCTGTCGCAGCCGCACGCCGACGAGGTGCTCGCCGCCTTCGACGACGACCTCGACACGCCTCGCGCGCTGCAGGTGCTGCGCCGCCTGGAGAAGGACGACGCCGTCCCGCCGGGCGCGCGGTTCGAGACCTTCGCCTGGGCCGACCGGCTGCTGGGGCTGGACCTCGCGCGCGAGGTCGGCCGGGCGCCGGTGGCCGCCGCGCTGCCGGACGGGGCGCAGGACCTGCTCGACCAGCGGGCGGCGGCGCGCGCCGCGAAGGACTTCGCCGCGTCGGACCGGCTGCGCGACGAGCTCGCCGCGCTCGGCGTGGCCGTGCGCGACACGCCCGCCGGGCAGGAGTGGTCGCCGGCCTGAGCCTCAGCCGGCGGCCGGCTCCTCCGGCGGCACGGGCGGTGCCGGCTCCTCGGCGGGCGGGGGCGCCGGCGCGGGCGTGCGCGACGGCGGCGGTCCGCAGACGAACTTCGGCTGCGGCAGGTACCGCGTGCGGAACGGCTCGCGCCGCACCTCGCGCCCGTCCTGCGAGAAGACGCGCGTGACGACGATGTCGAAGCCCTCCCCGCCGTTGCCGGGCTGGCAGCCCGGGCGGGTGATGTAGCGGGTCGGGGCGGTGGTGACGCGGGTGCGCGGCCCCTGCACCGCCCGCACGTCGAAGCGCTTCGTGCCCCACATCGACACGGTGACGGACGTGCCGGTGCTCGACGTGCGGATCAGGATCCCGTGCGGGCTGTCGTTCCTGAACACGAGGTCGGGCAGGGGGAACGAGACCGTCGCCTCGCGGCCGGGCGGGTAGCGGCTGATGTAGTAGCTGTGCGGCGTGTGCGTGACGTCCTCGAGCCCGGCGAAGAAGTAGGCGTTGAACAGCGCCGTCGCGAACTGCGAGACGCCGCCGCCGACGGCGTCGACGAACTCCCCCTCGAGGATCTGCGGCGCCGGGACGAAGCCCCGGGCGGTGTCGCGCGGACCCACGACGGCGTTGAGGTCGAACGACTCCCCCGGCAGCACGACGTGGCCGTCGACGATCTCGGCGATGCGGCGGATGTTCTGCACACGCGGCGCGCAGCACGGGAACCGGCTCGTGTAGCTGCTCACCTGCTCGACGACGCCGAGCCCCTCGGCCACCTCCGTGGTCACGCGCGGCTGCGTCGTGGAGAACTCCACGCGCGCCCGGCGCGGCGCCTCCGCCGTCACCACCGAGCGCACCGCCTCCGCGGTGTCCTCCGCCCCGAAGCCCCGGCCGGTGCGCGACGGCACCACCACCGGCGTGCCGCTGCTCGTGTCGAAGGTGGCGTCGACGGCCGGCTCCTCGAGGCGGCGGCGGGCCTCCGCCGTGCGCTCGAGCACCACCGCGCCGTCGACCACCGGCGCCAGCTCGCCGTCGTCGAGCTCGAGGCGCGTGGCGGCCCCCAGCACGTCGGGCGGCACCGGGAGGTCGCCGCCCTCGCTCGTGAGCACCACGGGGTCGCCGACGACGCGCGGCGCCAGCTCGCGCACGGCACGCTCGACGTCCTCCTCCGTGGTGCGGACCTCGACCACCTCGACCGGCACCTCGACGCGCGTCTCCAGCGGCCACGCCCCGAGCAGCGCCTCGCGGACCTGCTCGAGGTCGAGCTCGCGCCCGGCGAGCGGCATCGTCGCCACGGGCTCGAGCTCCTCGTCGAAGGCGACCGACCCCTCGCGCGGCGGTCGGGCGAACGGCTCCGCGACGCGGCGGAGCTCCGCCTGCAGCGCGGAGCTGTCGACCTCGAGCGCCGGCTCCACCTGCCGCGGGGCGCTGAAGACGGCGCGCAGCCGGTCGAGCGGGCCGGCGTCGGCCGCGGTGCGGGCGGTGGCGGCAGCGTCGACGGCCAGGCCGGCGGCGGCGGCGTCCACGGCCAGCTCCTCGCCGTCGGCGAGCAGCACGACGGGCGACGGCTCGCCGGGCGGGAACGCCGCCGCGATGCGCTGCTCGGCCTCGTCGGCGCGCAGCCCGCCGAGCTCGACGTCGCCCACGGAGACGCCGCGCGGCACCTGGCCGGAGGTGGTGGCCGCGGCGGCCGCGGCACCGGCGGCCAGGAGGACGACGGCGACCGCGCCGCCCACGGCCAGGACGCGGCGGCGCGAGGGCACGGGTCGGGGCTCCGGTCGGTCGGCGGGTCAGGGGCCGTCGGGGCGCAGGCCCCGGTAGCGGCCCTCGTAGTACAGCAGCGGTGCGGCCTCCGCGTCGGGCACGGACACGCCGAGCACCTCGCCCACCAGCACCGTGTGGTCGCCGGCGTCGAGCGTCGAGACGGTGCGGCACTCGAGGGC
Source organism: Mycobacteriales bacterium (assembly GCA_035553635.1). Lineage (GTDB taxonomy): Bacteria > Actinomycetota > Actinomycetes > Mycobacteriales > SCTD01 > DATLGD01. Next base: position 108 of record DATMKB010000213.1, on the reverse strand, counting down.
CGCGAGCGCGCCGTCGACCACGGCGGCGCCCGTGCGCGGGCCCGCGGTCTGCGGCACGCCGGCGAACTGGTCGTCGAGGTCGCGCCCGCGCAGCGCGAACCGGCGCGA
>DATMKB010000212.1:0-7410 GCA_035553635.1 Mycobacteriales bacterium | reverse complement strand
CGATGCGTCTCCACCGCTGCCGGAAGACCAGCAGCCCGAGGGCGGCCGCTCCGACGACGGCGACCAGCAGCGTGCGCAGGACCAGCTCGACCACGCCGCGGCGCAGGTCGCTCTGCACGTCGCTGGCCGACCTCGGCGGCGACGTCGCGCGCGACGTGCGGCGCGGCGTCCGCGAGCTCGTCGTCCGCACGGTCCTCGTCACGGTCCTGGGGGCGCTGCTGCTGTCGGCCCTGGTGTTCCGGCGGCGGTGGCGCCGGGTCCTCGCGTCGACGGGCGCTGGGCTCGGGATGCTCGCTGGCGCCGCCGTCGTCGCCGGCGCCACCTACGACGACCAGGCGCTCGCCCAGCCCCGCTTCACCGGCCTGCTCGCCAGTGCGCCCGCCGCGGTCGGCGACGTCCGCGACCTGCTGGCCCGGTTCGACGTCTACCAGCTGCAGCTCGGCCGCCTGGTGGCCAACGTCAGCCGGCTCTACACCGCCACGAGCACGCTGCCGGTCTTCACGCCGACCGACGAGACCGTGCGGGTGCTCCACGTCAGCGACCTGCACCTCAACCCGGCCGCCTGGGACGTCATCGGCTCGGTCGTGCAGCAGTTCGACGTCTCGGTGGTCGTCGACTCCGGCGACATCAACGACTGGGGCAGCCCGCCCGAGCGCGCCTACGTCGACGAGATCTCGAGGCTGCCCGTGCCGTACGTGTGGGTGCGCGGCAACCACGACAGCATCGTCACGCAGGAGGCGGTGGCCGCCCAGCCGAACGCCGTCGTCCTCGACGGGCCGCAGGTCGTCGAGGTGGCCGGCCTGCGCTTGCTCGGCCAGGGCGACCCGCGCTTCACCCCCGACAAGAGCACCGGCGACGACGATGCGCCCGAGGACCGGCTGCTCGCCGTCGGGCGGTCGCTGCTGCGGGCGGTGCGCTCGGAGTTCGACCCGCCCGACATCACGGTCGTGCACGACCCCGTGTCGGCCCGGCCCCTCTACGGGCGGGTGCCGCTCGTGCTGTCCGGCCACGTCCACCGGCGGGAGGACCGCGGCGAGGACGGCACGCTGCACATCGTCCAGGGGTCGACGGGCGGCGCCGGGCTGCGGGCGCTCGAGGGCGAGGAGCCCACGCCCATCGCCCTGACGGTGCTCTACCTGGACCCGGAGACCGGCGCCCTGCAGGCCTACGACGACATCACGCTGGGCGGGCTCGGCCTGTCGGACGCCCGGATCCGCCGGACCGTGGCCGACCCGGTGCTCGAGCAGTCGGCCGAGGCGCCGACGAGCGACCCGGCCGCCGACCCGACGGCCGACCCGACAGCCGACCCGACAGCCGACCCCGCCGACCCTGCTCCGGACGCGAGCGTGGACCCGACGGCGGAGCCGGCACCGCCCCCGCCGACGCCGTCCGGGACCCCGACGCCGTGACCGCGCCGCCCGCGCCCGCGGTCCGCTATGCTCTCCGCGTCCCCGACGGCCGGACGGCGGGAGCGCGCCTCCTCGCGGGGTGCCGTCCCCATCGTCCAGCGGCCTAGGACTCCACCCTTTCAAGGTGGCTACGCGGGTTCGAATCCCGTTGGGGGCACGGTCTGGCACCATCAGAGCACCACAGCAGTACGCCAGGCCCCGTAGCGCAGTTGGTTAGCGCGCCGCCCTGTCACGGCGGAGGTCGCGGGTTCGAGTCCCGTCGGGGTCGCAGCACGTCCAGCACGGTCAGGTAGCTCAGCTGGTAGAGCATGCGACTGAAAATCGCAGGGTCGGCGGTTCGATCCCGTCCCTGACCACCGCACCGCACGGCCCCGCACTGCTCCCGCAGGCGGGGCCGTCCTCGTCCCCGGGCCCGCACGCACGACGGCCCCGCACCCGGGTCGCGGGTGCGGGGCCGTCGTGGACAGCGTGCAGGTGCGCACGCGGGTGCGGTGGTGCGGGGGTCAGGGGCGCCGGCCGGGCCGGCGCGGGACTACTGCGCCTCGGGGCGCGGAGCGGGGATGCCGGCGAGCAGGGCGCGCACCTCGGCCTCGCGGTAGCGGCGGTGACCGCCGAGCGTGCGGATCGAGGTCAGCTTGCCCGACTTCGCCCAGCGGGTGACCGTCTTGGGGTCGACGCGGAACATCGTCGCGACCTCGGCCGGCGTCAGCAGGGCCTCAGCGTCAGGGGTACGGGCGCTCATCGGACAGGTCCTCTCGGGGAGGGCCGACCCGGTGCCGTCCGCTCCGGAGACGAGAGTGCGCGATGCCCGCTTTCTCCGGTATGGCCCGTCGGGATCATTTGCGCCTAGTCCCCCCTGCGGCCAGGGGAGTCTGTCCGGACCAGTCCGACGTAGCCTGAACCCTAATTCGCACTTTCGACGGCCTGCAGCGCCTTGCTCCGCGCGGTCACCCGCGCGTAGGCGGAGGCGGCCCTCGCCGGGTCCCCCTCGCCGAGCGCCGTGAGCGCCCCGGCGACGTCGCGCGCCGACTCGTCCTCCTGCAGCGCGGCGTCGTCGAGCAGGGCCGCGACGCCGCCGTAGTCGAGCTCGACGACCGACCGCGGGTGGAACTCCTCGAGCCAGCGGGCCAGCTCCTCGACGCCCTCGGTGACGGGCCCCTCGTCCACGGTGCGGCGCAGGACGTCGAGCGCCCGCGCCGCCCGCCGGCGGGCCCGCGACATGGGGGTGCGGTAGACCAGCCGGCGGCCCGCGCGCGAGGCCGTGCGGCTCCCGCCGTCGCCCAGGCTCACCTCCCGCTCGGACGGGTCGACGGCGACGAACCACCGCAGCGGCACCTGCCAGGTGCTCTGCAGCACGTGGGTGCGCAGGTCGCCCTCCTGCAGCCGCAGCTCCTCGAGCTCGTCCTCGGCCTGCTCGAGCACCGCCCGCGGGACGAAGGCGTCGAGCACCGGGTCGGGCAGCTCGGCGGCGAACGCCTCGAGCGCCAGCAGCGCCCGCAGGCGGGTGCGCCAGGGGCAGACCAGGCGCACGCCGTCGACGTCGAGGACGAAGGCCTCGTCCCCGACGTCGGGCAGCGCGCGCACCGGCACGGCGGCCAGCGACCGCAGGGCGGCGGTGCGCTCGGCGCGCGCGCCGTCCGCGGGGTCGAGCGCCCGGCCGTCGGCGAGGTACTGCTCCCAGTACCGGCGCTCGTCGCCCTCGAAGGCCGCCAGGGGCTCGTAGACCCGCAGCCAGGCGGTCGCGCCCGCGCCCGTCGCCGCCGTCATGGGCGCATGCTGCCACGCGCCCGCCGCCCTGCTCGCCCGTCCGGGGGTGCCGCTGTGACGCGCCTCTCGCTACTCTCCGCGTACGGGGCACACCTCCCCCGACGCACCGCGCCGTCCCCCACGAGGGGAGGGCGTCCACCGCCTCCGCAACGGCGCGGGGGCCGATCCCAGGAGCACCTCCGATGGGCGTCTTCGACCGCACCGACCACCTCAAGGACGCCGGCCACGAGCAGGTCGTCTTCTGCCAGGACCCGCGCAGCGGCCTGAAGGCGATCATCGCCGTGTACAGCACGGCCCTCGGCCCGGCCCTCGGCGGCACGCGCTTCTACCCGTACGCGAGCGAGGACGACGCCCTCGCCGACGTCCTCAAGCTCTCCCGCGCCATGGCGTACAAGGCCGCCTGCGCCGGTCTCGACCTCGGCGGCGGCAAGGCCGTCATCCTCGGCGACCCGTCCACCGACAAGAGCGAGGCCCTGCTGCGGGCCTACGGCCGCTTCGTCGAGTCGCTCGCCGGCCGGTACTACACCGCCTGCGACGTCGGCACCTACGTCTCCGACATGGACGTCGTCGCGCGGGAGACGCGCTTCGTCACCGGCCGGTCCCCGGAGCAGGGCGGCGCCGGCGACAGCGCCGTCCTCACCGCCTTCGGCGTCTTCCAGGCCATGCGCGCGGCCGCCGAGCACACCTGGGGCCGGCCGACCCTCGAGGGCCGCCGGGTCGGCGTCGAGGGCGTCGGCAAGGTGGGCTCGCACCTGGTCGACCACCTGCTCGAGGACGGTGCCTCGGTGGTGGTGAGCGACGTCAGCGAGGCGGCCGTGGAGCGGGCGGCCAGCCGGCCCGGCGTCGAGGTCGCCGACGTCGAGGCGCTGCGGACGATGCCGCTCGACGTCTACGCGCCCTGCGCGCTCGGCGGCTCGCTGTCCGACGAGCTGCTCCCGCAGCTGCAGGCCGCGATCGTCTGCGGGGCCGCCAACAACCAGCTCGAGCACCCGGGCGTCGAGGCGGCCCTGGCCTCCCGCGGGGTCCTCTACACGCCCGACTACGTCGCCAACGCCGGCGGTCTCGTGCAGGTGGCCGACGAGGCGCTGCAGCCGTCGTTCAGCTTCGAGCGAGCCCGCGCCCAGGCGGCGCGGATCTACGACACCACGCTCGCCGTCTTCCGGCTGGCCGACGCCGAGGGCCTGCCGCCCGCCGTCGCGGCCGACCGGCTGGCCGAGCGGCGGATGGCCGAGGTGGGGCGCCTGCGGGGCATCGCGCTGCCTGCCTCCGGCCAGAGGTAGCGCAGCCCGGTCGAGCCTGTAGCCTGGTGCGCCCGGGGCCAGGAGCCCCGTTCCGGAACCCACGCGACGAGGGGGTCGAGCCATGGGGCGCGGCCGTGCCAAGGCCAAGCAGACCAAGGTGGCCCGCGAGCTGAAGTACAGCGGCGGGCACCTCGACCCCGAGCGCCTGAAGGCCGAGCTCGCTGCTGGCTCCCCGTTCCCGACGGCGTCCGCGTCCGCGCAGGACGACGACGCCGCCGAGGACGAGTTCGAGGACCCGTACGCCGACGCGTTCGAGGACGACGAGGACGAGGCCGCCAGCCGCTGACGGCGGCCGGCTCCGGCCTCGACCGCCTGGCCGGAGCCGGCGCTAGGCCGGGTGGCTGCCCGTCAGCCGCACCGTGCCGTCGCCCGCGACGACCTCGCCGGCGACCCACGCCGGCACGTGCCGCGCCGTGAGCAGCGCCAGCGCCCGGTCGACGTCGTCGGCCGGCACGAGCGCGACCATGCCGACCCCCATGTTGAAGGTCCGCTCCATCTCGGCCTGCTCGACCTTGCCGCGGACCTGCACGAGGTCGAAGACGGCGTCGGGCGTCCAGGTGCCGCGGTCGACCGTCGCCGACAGGTGCGCCGGCAGGACGCGGGCGAGGTTCGCCGCGAGCCCGCCGCCGGTGATGTGCGCGAAGGCGTGCACGCCGGTCTCCGCGGCGAGCGCGAGGCAGTCCTTGGCGTAGATGCGCGTCGGCACGAGCAGCTGCTCGCCGAGCGGGCCGCCGAGGTCGTCGACCCAGGCCTCGAGGCGCATCCGCTCGCGGTGCAGGAGCACGTGCCGCACGAGCGAGAAGCCGTTGCTGTGCAGGCCGCTGCTGGCCATCGCGACGACGACGTCGCCGGCCTGCACCCGCTCGGGCCCGAGGACGGCGTCGGCCTCGACCACGCCGACGCCGGTGCCGGCGATGTCGTAGTGGTCGTCCGGCATGAGGCCCGGGTGCTCGGCGGTCTCGCCGCCGACCAGCGCGCAGCCGGCCTGGGCGCAGCCCTCGGCGATGCCGCCGACGATCTCGGCGATCCGCTCGGGCACGACCCGGCCGACCGCGACGTAGTCCTGGAGGAACAGCGGCTCCGCGCCGCAGACCACCAGGTCGTCGACCACCATGCCGACGAGGTCGATGCCGACCGTGTCGTGCTTGTCGACGGCCTGGGCGATGGCGAGCTTGGTGCCCACGCCGTCGGTGCTGCTGGCGAGCAGCGGCTGGCGGTACTTCGCGGTGTCCAGCCGGAAGAGCCCGGCGAACCCGCCGAGGCCGCCGACCACCTCCGGGCGGGTGGCGCGGGCGACCTTGCCCTTCATCAGCTCGACGGCGCGGTCGCCGGCCTCGATGTCGACGCCGGCGTCGGCGTAGGAGCTCATGCCCCGTCCCCTCGTGTCGTGGGCTCGGCGAGCAGGGCGTCGGTGGCGTCGGCCGGGCCGACGCCGTTGTGCACGACGACGCCCGCCGGCGTGTGCTCGTGCTCGGCGGGCGCGTGGGCCGCCTCCGCCGCGTGCTCGGCGGCCGCGTTGCGGGCCAGCCCCTCGAGCACGTGCTTGCCGATGAGGTCGGGCTGCGGCAGCGGTATCGGGTACTCGCCGTCGAAGCAGGCCCGGCACAGCCGGTCCTTGCGCTGGGCGCTGGCCGCGACGAGCCCGTCGAGGCTGACGAAGGCCAGGCTGTCGGCGCCGATTGACGCGCGGATCTCCTCGACGCCCAGGCCGCTCGCGATGAGCTCGGCCCGGCTGGCGAAGTCGATGCCGTAGAAGCACGGCCACATCACCGGCGGGCTCGAGATGCGCACGTGCACCTCGGCGGCCCCGGCCTCGCGCAGCATCCGCACGAGCGCGCGCTGGGTGTTGCCGCGCACGATCGAGTCGTCCACCACCACCAGGCGCTTGCCCTTGATGACCTCGCGCAGCGGGTTGAGCTTGAGCCGGATGCCGAGCTGCCGGATCGTCTGGCTCGGCTGGATGAAGGTGCGCCCGACGTAGGCGTTCTTCACCAGGCCCTGGCCGTACGGGATGCCGCTCTGCTCGGCGAAGCCGATGGCCGCCGGGGTGCCGGACTCGGGCACCGGGATGACGAGGTCGGCGTCGACGGGGGCCTCGAAGGCCAGCGTCCGCCCGACCTGCACGCGCGTGGTGTAGATGCCCTGGCCGGCGATCGTCGTGTCGGGCCGGGCCAGGTAGACGTACTCGAACAGGCAGCCCTTGGGCGTCTTGTCCGCGAAGCGCTGCGAGCGGACGCCGTGCTCGTCGATCGCGAGGAGCTCGCCGGGCTCGACCTCGCGCACCACGCTCGCGCCGACGATGTCGAGGGCAGCCGTCTCGCTCGCCACGACCCAGCCGCGGTCGAGCCGGCCCAGCACCAGCGGGCGGACGCCGTGCGGGTCGCGGGCGGCGTAGAGGGTGTGCTCGTCCATGAAGACGAGGCAGAAGGCGCCCTGCAGCGTCGGCAGCAGCTCCATCGCGGCGACGTCGATGGGGACGTCGGCGCGGGCGGCGAGCAGGGTGGTGATGAGGTCGGAGTCGGTGGTGGCGCCCATCGCGCCCGAGCGGGTCTCGAGGGCCGCGACGCGCTGCGCGAGCTCGGCGGTGTTGGTCAGGTTGCCGTTGTGACCGAGCGCGAGGTGGCCGCCGGTCTCGAGGGTGCGGAAGCTGGGCTGGGCGTTCTCCCAGGTGCACGAGCCGGTGGTGCTGTAGCGGCAGTGGCCGATCGCCAGGTGGCCCTTGAGGCTCGACAGGATCGACTCGTCGAAGACCTGGGCGACCAGCCCGAGCTCCTTGTAGACGAGCACGTTGCTGCCGTCGGAGACGGCCATGCCGGCGGCCTCCTGGCCGCGGTGCTGCAGCGCGTAGAGGCCGTAGTAGGTGAGGTTGGCGACGTCCTCGTCCGGCGCCCAGACGCCGAAGACGCCGCACTCCTCGCCGACCGGCTTCTCGA
>DATMKB010000211.1:0-6248 GCA_035553635.1 Mycobacteriales bacterium | reverse complement strand
TCGGCGAAGGTCTCGCTGACGAAGAAGCCGGCGATGCCGACGAGCGTGTAGATCGCGCCGAACGCGAGGGCGACGGTCTGGTTGACGGTGCGGCCGGTACGGCCCACCTCGTGCGAGCCGTGGGTCACGGTGCCTCCTGGGGTCGTGGAGCAGCGGTGTGCTGCAGCCCCGGGGCTACCCTGGTGATCGCGACTGCAACACGCGGGTAGACCGCGGGCATGGGCGTCCTCGTCGGCACCTCCGGGTGGCAGTACCGCGACTGGCGCGGCCGCTTCTACCCGCAGCGCCTGCCGCAGCGGCTCTGGCTCGAGCACCACGCCGCGCACTGGTCGACCGTCGAGGTGAACAACTGCTTCTACCGGCTGCCGGCGCGCGAGGTCTTCGAGGCGTGGCGGGCGCGGACGCCGGCCGACTACGTCGTCACCGTCAAGGCGTCGCGCTTCCTCACGCACGTCAAGCGGCTGCGGGAGCCGCAGGAGCCGGTGGCGCGCCTGGTGGACCGGGTGTCCGCGCTCGGCGACCGGCAGGGACCGGTTCTCGTGCAGCTGCCGCCCGACCAGCAGCTCGCGCTCGACCGGCTCGCCGAGACCCTCGCCTGCTTCCCCGCCGGGACGCGCGTCGTCGTCGAGCCCCGGCACCCGAGCTGGTGGGTGCCCGAGCTGCGCGACCTGCTCGTGCAGCACGACGCCGCCCTGTGCTGGGCCGACCGCGGCTCGGAGCCGGTGGCGCCCCTGTGGCGCACGGCGTCGTGGGGGTACCTGCGGCTGCACGCGGGCGGCGGCGAGGACCTGTGGCCGTACGAGGAGCGCGTGCTGGCGCGCTGGGCCGACCTGCTCGTCGAGACGTGGCGCGACGACGAGGACGTGCTCGTCTACACGAACAACGACCCGGGCGGCGCCGCCCTGCGCGACGGCGTCGCGCTGGCGCGGCTGCTGCGCGAGCGCGGGCGCACGACGGGGCGCGTCCCGGACCTCGCCGACGTCACCCGGTCAGAGCTCGTCGGACAGGAGTAGCCAGGCCTCCTCGGCCGCGTCCTTGGCGGCCAGCACCTCGCGCAGCTCGGCGTCCAGGCGCAGGACGGCGTCGGGGTCGGTGGCGGAGGCCGCCAGCTGCTCGTGCAGCCGCGCCTCGGCCTTGTCGAGGCGGGCGATCTCGCGCTCGAGGCGAGCGAGCTCCTTCTTCGCCAGCCGGGTGTCGCCCTGCTTCTGCCGCACCGGCCCCGCCGGCGCCTCGCGGCGCACCCGCTTCGCCAGGTACTCGTCGACGCCGCCGGGCAGGGCCGCGACGCTGCCGTCGCCCATGAGCGACACGGTCGAGGTGGTGACGCGCTCGAGGAAGTAGCGGTCGTGGCTGACGACGAGCAGCGTGCCGGGCCAGCCGTCGAGGACGTCCTCGAGGGCGGTCAGCGTGTCGATGTCGAGGTCGTTCGTCGGCTCGTCGAGCAGCAGCACGTTCGGCTCGGACATGAGCAGCCGCAGGAGCTGCAGCCGTCGCCGCTCGCCGCCCGAGAGGTCGCCGACGCGGGTCCACTGCGCTTCGCCGGTGAAGCCGAACCGGTCGCACAGCGACGACGCCGTGGTCGGCTTGCCGCCGAGGTCGACGACGCGCGCCACCTCCTCGACGGCCTCCAGCACGCGCAGCGCCGGGTCGAGCTCGGCGACCTCCTGCGACAGGTACGCGGGCTTCACCGTCACGCCGACGCGCACGCGGCCGGAGTCCGGCGACTGCTGCCCGACGAGCATGCGCAGCAGCGTCGACTTGCCCGCGCCATTGACGCCGACGACGCCCACCCGGTCGCCGGGGCCGACGCGCCAGGTGACGTCGTCGAAGAGCACGCGGCCCTCGAAGGACAGCGACACGCCCTCGACGTCGTACACGTCCTTGCCGAGGCGCGCGGTGGCGAAGCGCTGCAGCGCGACGTCGTCGCGCGCCGGCGGCACGTCGGCGATGAGCGCGTTCGCGGCGTCGATGCGGAACTGCGGCTTGCTCGTGCGCGCGGGCGGGCCGCGGCGCAGCCAGGCGAGCTCCTTCTTCACCAGCTGCAGGCGCTTCTGCTCGGCCGTGGCGGCCTGCCGGTCGCGCTCGGCGCGGGCGAGGACGTAGGCGCTGTAGCCGCCCTCGTAGGAGTCGACGGCGCCGTCGTGCACCTCCCACGTGACGGTCGAGACCTCGTCGAGGAACCAGCGGTCGTGGGTGACGACGACGTGCGCGCCGCGGCGCGCCTTCAGCCAGGCCGCGAGCCACGCGACGCCCTCGACGTCGAGGTGGTTGGTCGGCTCGTCGAGCACGACGAGGTCGTGCTCGCCCACCAGCAGCGCCGCGAGGGCGACGCGGCGCCGCTCGCCGCCCGACATGGTGCCGACGACGGCGTCCAGCCCGAGCGCGTGCAGGCCGAGCCCGTCGAGCACCTCGCGCACGCGCGCGTCGCCCGCCCACTCGTGCTCGGCGGTGTCGCCGACGACGGCCTCGCGGACGGTGAGCGCCGGGTCGACGCGGACGTCCTGCGTGAGCACGCCGACGCGCAGGTCGCCGGCGTGCGTGACGCGGCCGGACAGCGGCTCCTCGCGCTTGAGCAGCGTGCGCAGCAGCGTGGTCTTGCCGCCGCCGTTGCGCCCGACGACGCCGACCCGGTCGCTGTCGTCGATGCCGAGGGAGACGGCGTCGAGCAGCGTCCGGGCGCCGTGCGCGACGGTGACCTGCGAGAGGTTCACGAGGTTGCTCATGCGACCGTCAGGCGGCCTCGACGACGCGGGTGCCGGGGGCCGGGCCCTCGGCGCGGCGCACCGCGCGGCACACGCCCTCGCCGGCGAGCGTCGCGGCGAGGTCGTCGGCGGCGTCGGGGTCGGCGGCCAGGAGCGCGACGGTCGGGCCGGAGCCCGACACGACCGCGCCGAGCGCGCCGAGCTCGCGGCCGGCGGACAGGACGCGGCGCAGGTGCGGCGCGAGCGAGAGCGCGGCGGGCTGGAGGTCGTTGTGCAGCGCGCGCCCGAGCTCGGCGGCGTCGCCGCTGCGCAGGGCCGCGAGCACGGCGGAGGGCTCGGTCACCACGCCGACCGGCCCGCTGGCGCGCTGGCGGTCGAGCTCGGCGTAGACGGCCGGTGTCGACAGGCCGCCGTCGGCGACCGCGAGCACCCAGCTGAACGTGCCGCGGCCGAGCACCGGCGTCAGCCGCTCGCCCCGGCCGGTGCCGAGCGCGGTCCCGCCGTGCAGGGCGAACGGGACGTCGCTGCCGAGCCGCGCGGCCAGGGCGGCGAGCCCGTCCCGGGTCATGCCGGTGCCCCAGAGGGCGTCGCACGCGACGAGCGCGGCGGCGGCGTCGGCCGAGCCGCCGGCGCAGCCGCCCGCCACGGGGATCGCCTTGCGGACGTGCAGGGCGACGTCGGGCTCCCGCCCGGTGTGCTCGGCCAGCAGCGCCGCGGCCCGCCAGGCCAGGTTGCCGTCGTCGAGCGGGACGTCGGCGGCGCCCTCGCCCTCGACCGCGAGCGACAGCCCGTCGGACGCCGTCGCCGTCAGCTCGTCGACGAGCGACAGCGCGGCGAAGACGGTGGTGAGCTCGTGGTAGCCGTCGCGGCGCAGCGGACCCACCGACAGGTGCAGGTTGACCTTCGCCGGGGCCCGGACGACGACGCGCGTGCGGGGCCGGTGCAGGGCGGTCTCCAGACGGTCGAGGGGCGGGTCCAGGGTCGCACGCCGGTCAGCCGGCGGTCGCGGCCAGCCTCGCGAAGTCGTCGACGGTGAGCACCTCGCCGCGCGCACCGGGGTCGATGCCGGCGGCCCGCAGCCGCTCCTCCGCGGCGGCGGGCGACCCGGCCCAGCCGGCGAGCGCGGCGCGCAGCGTCTTGCGGCGCTGCGCGAAGGCGGCGTCGACGACGGCGAACACGTCCTCCCGCACGCCCGGCGGCGGGTCGCGGCGCACGAGCGACACGAGCCCGGACTCGACGTGGGGCGCGGGCCAGAACACGTGCCGCCCGACGGCGCCGGCACGGCGGACGTCGGCGTACCAGGCGGCCTTCACCGACGGCACGCCGTAGGTGCGGGAGCCGGGCGGCGCGGCGAGCCGGTCGGCCACCTCTGCCTGCACCATGACGAGCGCCGTGCGCAGCGACGGCAGCCGCTCGAGCATGCGCAGCAGCACCGGCACCGCCACGTTGTACGGCAGGTTCGCCACGAGCGCGGTGGGCGGCGGACCGGGCACGTCCTCGAGCCGCAGGGCGTCCTGCAGGACGACCTCCAGGCGGTCCGCGCGCGCGGGCAGCCGCGCCGCCACGGTGGCCGGCAGCTCGCCGGCGAGCACCGGGTCGACCTCGACGGCGACGACGCGCTCGACGGCGGCGAGCAGCCCCAGCGTCAGCGACCCGAGCCCCGGGCCGACCTCGACGACGACGTCGTCGGGACCGACCTCGGCGGTGCGCACGATGCGCCGCACGGTGTTCGGGTCGATGACGAAGTTCTGGCCGAGCGACTTGGTCGGCCGCAGCCCCAGCCGGTCGGCGAGGGCGCGCACGTCGGGTGCGGTGAGCAGGCCGTCCACCGCAGCAGTCTGCACGCGCGACCGCCCGGCCCCTGCAGGAGGGACCGGGCGGTCGTCGGTGGCGCGGCTCAGGTGAAGAGGTACTTGCCGCAGTGCGGCCACTGGCCGGCACCCGAGCGGTTGTAGAGCAGCTTCGCCCGGTAGGTCTGCTCGTCCGGGCTGGCGGCGGCCGGGTCGCCCGAGCCGCCGACGCTGTTCCACGTCGCGATCGAGAACTGGTACAGGCCGCGGTACTTGCCGGTCGGGCTGACGGCGCGCGGGTTGCCGCCGCTCTCGCAGCGGGCCAGGGCCGGCCAGTTCAGCGAGTCGGCGCCACCGGTGCTCTGGCGGGGCCCGGAGGAGGTGGACGACGTCCGCGGGGCGGGCGCCGGCGCCGGCTTGGTGCCGACGGCGACGATGCGCGGCGTGGGCTCGGCGAGGCGCTCCTCGGCCGTGACGATGCGGCTCTCGACCGCGCCGTCGACCCGGGTGACGAGCGTCGTGCGGCGCACCAGGCCGTTCTTGCCGGCCTGCAGCTGCTTGGTCGTGCCCTTGGTCATCGAGTCGTCCTCGCGGCGCTCGGTGCCGAACGGCAGCGGGACCTCGGCGGTCGTGGTCTCGGTGACGACGCGCTGCACCGTGACGGTGCTGCCCGCGACCGGGGCCTCGCCGAGCGCCGGCGTGACGCGGTCGAGCTCGCCGAGGACGACGCCGGCCTGGTCGAGCACGCCGGCCACCGTCGGGGCCGACGAGGCGACCGGCAGCGTCTGGCCGTCGACGGCGACGAGCAGGTCCTGCGGGGTGCGGACGCCGAGGGTCAGGCCGCTCAGCGGGATCCGGCGCGAGCGGGAGGCCGACACGGCGAGGTCCTCGCCGCGCAGGTCGAGCTGCTGCAGGGCCTCGTCGACCGAGAGCGCGGTGACCCACACCGTGCGCTGCTCGCCGTCGAGGGTGAGCTCGAGCGGGCGGGCGCGGCGCAGGGCGACGCGGTCGCCGTCCTCGACGGCGGTGCCGGCGGCCGGCACGAGGGAGTCGTGCTCGCCCACGGACAGGTCCGCGGCCTCGAGGACGTCGGCGACGGTGTCGCCGCGGAGGCTGACCTCGCGCACCTCGCCGTCCACGGCGAGGGCGACGGTCTTGCCGGTGGCGGCCCAGGCCGTCGCGCCGGCGACGAGGGCCAGCAGCAGGAGGGCCTGCAGGACGAGCGCCGGGGGGCGGCGGAGGGCGGAGGCGGCGCCGTTCTCAGGGGCGCTGCGGAGGGAGGACAGGGCGGTGCGGAAGGACACGGGACTCCGGACGACGTGCTTCCCGGGCACGGGGCAGGCGGCGCCCGGGCCGTCCCCGAGGGGCGGTCCGGTGGCGTCGCCGGGCGCTGGGCAGGGCCCCGATCCGGCGGACTGTGACGAAACGCTAACAACCGCAAGCACGCCCGTCATGCCCCGGGTGGAGGGCAGGGGCCCTCGGAGGGCCCGTTCCGGGGGTGCGAGTGGGGGGAGAAGCGCAGGTCAGCAGGCGTTCTGCCCTGAACCTGTGAAGCCCGTCACCCTTGTCCGGTTCGCCCGGATCCGCGGCCGAACACGCGCTCACCGGTGACCGTGACGGCCGCGCAGACGGCGTCGACGTCCTCGCCCCGGACCTCCGCGAGCGCCCGCACGGTGAGCGGCACGAGGTAGGGCCCGTTGGGCCGGCCGCGGTAGGGCACGGGGGTGAGGAACGGCGCGTCGGTCTCGACGAGCAG
>DATMKB010000210.1:0-5011 GCA_035553635.1 Mycobacteriales bacterium | reverse complement strand
CGCCGGCGGACGACCTCGGCGCGCTCGGCGGGGTCGCGGGTGGCGGCCACCTCGACGGTCAGCCCGAACCGGTCGAGCAGCTGCGGCCGCAGCTCCCCCTCCTCGGGGTTCATCGTCCCGACCAGCAGGAAGCGCGCGGCGTGCCGCACCGAGACGCCCTCGCGCTCGACGTAGGACGTGCCGAGCGCGGCGGCGTCGAGCAGCAGGTCGACGAGGTGGTCGTGCAGCAGGTTGACCTCGTCGACGTAGAGGACGCCGCGGTGCGCCGAGGCGAGCAGCCCCGGCTCGTACGCGCGGACGCCCTCGGTGAGCGCGCGCTCGAGGTCGAGCGAGCCGACCAGCCGGTCCTCCGAGGCGCCGACCGGCAGCTCGACCAGGCGGGCAGGGCGCGTGGTGGCCCCGGGGGCGTCGTGCGGCCCGTCGGGGCACGCGGGGTCGGGCCCGGCCGGGTCGCAGGAGAACCGGCAGCCCTCGACGACGTCGACCGGCGGCAGCAGCGCCGACAGCGCGCGCACGACGGTGGACTTCGCCGTGCCCTTCTCGCCGCGTACGAGCACGCCGCCGACCGAGGGCGAGACCGCGTTGACGACGAGCGCGAGCCGCAGGTCGTCGAGGCCGACGACGGCGGAGAAGGGGTAGGCGCTCACGCGGCGGGACTGCCTTCCTCGGGGTCCGCGCCCCGGGCCAGGGAGTCGACGGCGGGAGTGTCTGGCTCCCGGACGCCCCCGGGAGGGCGCCCGGACACAGTGGCGGGACCGCGCCGGGGTCGCACCGGCTTCCTCCACTGCCGTCGAGGGTCAGGGCGACTCTACGCGCCGGAGCGCCCCGTCCCCGTAGGGTCGAGGCCGTGAGCCCGGACGCACCCCTCGAGCGCCCCACGTTCGTCCACCGCGCCGCCGGGCCCGGCGCCCGCACGGCCGTGCTGCTGCTCACCTGCCCGGACACCCGCGGCATCGTCGCCGCCGTCGCCGAGTGGCTGTACCGGCACGGCGCGAACATCGTCGAGGTGGAGCAGCACACCGACCACACGGCCGGCCTGTTCTTCCAGCGCGTGGAGTTCGAGCTCGACGGCTTCGCGCTGGCCGACGAGGACGTCCTGCCCGCCTTCCGCGCCGAGGTCGGCGACCGCTTCGCCATGGAGTGCGACCTGCGCTTCCCGGAGCGGCTGCCGCGCATCGCGGTGCTCGCGTCGAAGCAGCCGCACTGCCTGCTCGACCTCCTGGCGCGCTGGCGCACCGGGGAGCTCGCCGCCGACATCGCCTTCGTCGCGAGCAACCACCCCGACCACGCCGAGGCGTGCGCGTTCTTCGGCGTCCCGTACCACCACCTGCCCGTGGAGCCGGGGCGCAAGGCCGAGCAGGAGGCGCAGGTCGTCGACCTCGTCGACAGCAGCGGCGCCGAGCTCGTCGTCCTCGCCCGGTACATGCAGGTGCTGAGCCCGGAGCTCTGCGCGCGCTACCCGCACGCGATCATCAACATCCACCACTCGCTGCTGCCGGCGTTCGTCGGCGCGAAGCCCTACCACCAGGCCTTCGAGCGCGGCGTGAAGGTCATCGGCGCCACGGCGCACTACGCCACGGCCGACCTCGACCAGGGGCCGATCATCGCCCAGGACGTCGCGAAGGTGACCCACCGCGACTCCGTCGAGGACCTCGTCGCGCGCGGCCGCGACCTCGAGGCGCACGTCCTGGCCCGGGCGGTCCGCCTGCACCTGGCGGCCAAGGTGCTCGTGCACGGCAGCCGCACCGTCGTCTTCGAGTAGCCGCTCCGCGCGCCGGGCGGCAGGCACACTGGAGCCCGTGCGGCTCCCCGTCGCCGCGGCGCTCGCGGCCCTGCTCGCCCTCCCGGCCTGCGGCGGCCCGGCGCCCATCACCACCGCGGCGCCCCCGAGCACGTCCGCCCCGGCCCCGTCCGCGGAGCCGTCGGCCCCGCCGGAGCCGGCTCCGGCGCCGGTGGAGCCCGCGGCGGTCTGGGCGGTGGGCGCCTCGCCGCTGCCCCTGCGGCCGGACGGGTTCGGCCAGGTGCTGCCGACGCCCGAGGTGCTGCGCGACCGCCGCCTGCCGACCGTCGACCGGCTGCCCCCGCCCGCGGACGGCTTCGCCGCCACCGTCGACGCCGTGCCGCCCGACGTGCGCGCGCGCATGGGCGCGACGTGGAGCGAGGACTGCCCGGTGGCCCTCGAGGACCTGCGGTACCTCACCGTCTCGTTCGTCGGGTTCGACGACCGGCCGCACACCGGCGAGCTCGTCGTCGCCGCGTCCGTGGCCGACGACGTCGTCGAGGTCTTCCGGCAGCTGTTCGAGGCGCGCTTCCCGGTCGAGGAGATGCGGCTGCCCACCACCGCCGACCTCGAGGCGGCGCCGACCGGCGACGGCAACAACACCGCCGGCTACGTCTGCCGCCGGGCCCGGGGCCAGACGCGCTGGTCCGCGCACGCTCTCGGGCTCGCCGTCGACGTCAACCCGTTCCACAACCCGCTCGTCAAGCGCGACCTCGTGCTGCCCGAGCTCGCCGGCGCCTACGCCGACCGCACCGACGTGCGCCCCGGCATGCACGTGGCCGGAGGTCCCGCCGTGCGGGCCTTCCGCAGCGTCGGCTGGACCTGGGGCGGCGACTGGCGCAGCAGCAAGGACTGGATGCACTTCTCCGCCACCGGCGACTGACCGACCACCCGTCCGGGTGACGTCCCGGGCGGCCCGCCCTCGTTGGGCAGGGCAGTCGGACGGGAGCGAGGGATCTGCACCGTGAGGGTCGTGGAGCTGCCCGCGCACGCCTGGTACCGGCCGGGCGAGGAGCCGCGGCCCGCGCTGGACGCCGCCGCCCTGCGCGCCCGCGACGCCGCGACGGCCCGCGCGCTGCGCGCCTACCTCGAGGCGACGCGCCGCGAGGTGCCCCGCTCCACCGTGTCGGTGTCGGTGTAGAGGCAGGACTCCGGGCGCCGGCGGCGAAGACGCCAGGGCCCGGCGCGCACACCGCCGCGCCGCACCCGTCCGCGGAGGCCCGACCATGCGCACACCCAGCGCGCGCACCACCGTCCTGACCGCGCTCGCGGTCGCCGTCCCGCTCGGCGTCCTGCCGGCGTCCGGTGCCGAGAGCAGCACGCCCACCGGCGTGACGAAGCAGACCGTGAACGGCACGATCGCCGTGCCCTCCCGCTTCCCGGACACCGCCAGCGGCTCCGCCGACCGCGGCTGGCCGGGCCTGGCCCGCCGGCTGTGGGTGGCGGCGTCGCCCACCAACGGCACCATCGCCTGGGTCTTCGACGTCGACCCGGCCACCTACGGCGGCGCCTTCGAGATCGGCGGCGTCAGCGACCGCACCGGCGCGGCCGACCTCGACGTCTTCTTCTACACGGAGATGGGCGACGCCGCGGGCCAGACCCCGGGCGTCACCGTCGGCGAGTACGCCAACCCCGGCCCGGGCGGCGAGAAGGGCTTCGTGCCGCAGGGCGCCCGCAAGGCGATCGTCTACACCGGCAACGGCGTCGGCGTCTCGTTCACCTACACCGCCACCGACGTCGCGAAGGTCGTGCTCGGCAAGGACGCCCTCGACGTGACGGTGCCGGCCGGCGCGACGCTCAGCTGGGTCAACGGCACCGGCGACTACGCCTTCGTGCGGGCGACGCAGGACAGCCGCGGCCGTCGCCTGTTCGACTCCGGCTCCGGCCCGGCGAGCGGCCTGGCCGCCGGTGAGGCGTTCTCGCACACCTTCGGCAGCAAGGGCACCTTCACGTACGAGACGAGCGCCGGCGCCGGCGTCGTCCGCGTGGTCGACGGCCCGGGCGTCGGGACGCCGACGGGCTGACCTCACCCCTCCTCGAGGTCGCCCTCCAGCTCCAGGAAGGTGCGGCGGAGCCCGTCGAGCACGTCCGGCGACGGCTCCGCCCACAGCCCGCGGTCGGCGGCCTCGAGGAGGCGCTCGCTGATGCCGCGCAGCGCCCACGGGTTGCTCTTCTGCATGAAGGCGCGGTTGGTCTCGTCGAAGACGTAGGACTGCGCGAGCTTGTCGTACATCCAGTCCTCGACGACGCCGGCGGTCGCGTCGTACCCGAACAGGTAGTCCACGGTGGCAGCCATCTCGAAGGCGCCCTTGTAGCCGTGCCGCTGCATCGCCGAGACCCACTTGGGGTTCACGACGCGGGCCCGGAAGACGCGGTGCGTCTCCTCCTGCAGCGTGCGGGTGCGCACGCTGTCGGGCACCGCGCTGTCGCCGACGTAGGCCTCCGGTGACGAGCCGGTCAGCGCGCGCACCGCGGCGACCATGCCGCCGTGGTACTGGAAGTAGTCGTCGCTGTCGACGATGTCGTGCTCGCGGGTGTCCTGGTTCTTCGCCGCCACGCGCACGCGCCGGTAGACGCGCTCCATGTCGCCGCGGGCCTCGACGCCGTCGAGCCCCGTGCCGTACGCGTAGCCGCCCCAGACGGCGTAGACCTCGGCGAGGTCGGCGTCGGTCTTCCAGTCGCGCGAGTCGATGAGCGGGAGCAGCCCCGCGCCGTACGCCCCGGGCTTGCTGCCGAAGACGCGCGCGGTGGCGCGGCGCAGGTCGGCGCCGGCCGCGACGTCGGCGTCTACGTGGGCCTTGAGCAGGTTGTCGGCGTCGGCCTCGTCGAGCCCGGCGACCAGGCGCACCGCCTCGTCGAGCATGGCGACGACGTGCGGGAACGCGTCGCGGAAGAAGCCGCTGATGCGCAGCGTCACGTCGATGCGCGGGCGGCCGAGCTCCTCGAGCGGCACGACCTCGAGCCCCGTGACGCGGCGTGAGGCGGCGTCCCAGACCGGGCGGACGCCGAGCAGCCACAGCGCCTCGGCGACGTCGTCGCCCGCCGTGCGCATGGCGCTCGTGCCCCACACCACCAGCCCGACGGACGCCGGGTACTCGCCGAGGTCTACGCCGTCTGGGGCGGCTACGCGTACGGCGCGGGGCTCGACGGCGTCGAGGCCCGCGGCGACATGGAGCGCGTCTACCGGCGCGTGCGCGTCGCGGCGAAGAACCAGGACACCCGCGAGCACGA
>DATMKB010000209.1:0-3517 GCA_035553635.1 Mycobacteriales bacterium | reverse complement strand
CGCTACCGCCGTGAGAGGGCGGCGTCCTAGGCCGCTAGACGACGGGGGCCGGGACTCGCTGTGTGCAGTTGTGAGCTGGTGCGCTGGGGTACCTGGACTCGAACCAAGACTAACTGAACCAGAATCAGTCGGGCTGCCAATTACCCCATACCCCAAGGCCTCCTGCGGGCGGACCCGCGGAAGGACGTCGGAGAGTCTAGCGGACGACCCGGCGGCCGGTCGAACGCCTCACCCTGCGACGAGCGCCACCGCCGCGCGCAGGCGCGCCAGCGTCCGCTCCTTGCCCAGCAGCGCCATCGACTCGGGCAGCGGCGGCGCCACGGTCGCGCCGCACACCGCCACCCGGACCGGCGCGTAGGCCTTGCCGCGCTTGAGCCCGAGGCCGTCGATCAGCGCGCCGTCGAGCGCGGCCTGCACGTGCTCGGTGTCCCACTGCGCGACCGGCTCGAGCGCGTCCGCGGCGGCGGCGAGCACGTCGTCCGTGCCGGCGACGAGCACCTTCTCGGCGGCCGCCGGGTCCACCGCGAACTCCGCCTCGTCGACGAGGGCGAAGCGCAGCAGCGGCCCGGCGTCGCGCAGCAGGGCGATGCGGGTCTGCACCAGCGGCACGGCGGCCGCGAGCAGCGCCCGCTGGTCGGCGGTCGGCGGGTCGGCGACGAGCCCGTCGCGCTGCAGGAAGGGCAGCAGGCGAGCGAGCAGCTCGTCCTCGGGCAGCTCGCGCAGGTAGTGGCCGTTGAGCCAGCCGAGCTTGTCGAGGTCGAACACCGGGCCCACCGTGTTGACCCGGCCCCAGTCGAAGCTCGCCGACATCTCGTCGAAGGTGAAGACCTCCTGCTCGGCGTCGGGCAGCGAGTAGCCGAGCAGGCCGAGGAAGTTGAGCAGCGCCTCGGGCAGGTAGCCCTCCTCGAGGAACCAGGTCAGCCGCGCCGCCGGGTTCTTGCGCTTGGAGATCTTCGACTTGTCGGGGTTGCGCAGCAGCGGCATGTGCGCGAACTGCGGGCGCTCCCACCCCAGGAAGTCGTAGAGCAGCAGGTGCTTGGGCGTGGAGCTGATCCACTCCTCGCCCCGGACGACGTGCGTGATGCCCATGAGGTGGTCGTCGACGACGACGGCCAGGTGGTAGGTCGGGAAGCCGTCGGTCTTGAGCAGGACCTGGTCGTCGGGGCGCGGCGCCGACACCTCGCCGCGGACGAGGTCCGTGAAGGTCAGCGGCGGGTCCTCGGGCACGAGCAGCCGGACGACCGGCGTCTCCGCGAAGCCGGGCAGCGCCGCCCGCTCGTCGCGGCTCTTGCCGTGGCAGAGCCGGTCGTAGCCGGTGGGCACCTTGCGGCGCTGCTGGTCCTCCCGCATCTGCTGCAGGCGCTCCGGCGAGCACCAGCAGTGGTAGGCGTGCCCGTCGGCGAGCAGCCGCTCGACGTGCGGGCGGTAGGTGTCGAGCCGCTCGCTCTGCCGGTACGGCGCGTAGGGGCCGCCCCTGTCCGGGCCCTCGTCCCAGTCGAGCCCGAGCCAGCGCAGCGTGTCGTAGACCTGCTGCTCGCTGTCGGCGCGGAAGCGCGCGCGGTCGGTGTCCTCGACGCGCAGCACGAACGAGCCGCCCTGCTGGCGCGCGAAGGCGAGGTTGAACAGCGACATGTAGGCGGTGCCGACGTGCGGGTCGCCCGTCGGCGAGGGCGCCACCCTCACGCGGACGGTCACCGGGACCGCACCGGGTTGCTCAGCGTGCCGATGCCCTCGACCTCGACCGACACCACCTGCCCCGCGGCGAGCGGCCCGACGCCGGCCGGGGTGCCGGTGAGCAGCACGTCGCCCGGCAGCAGCGTCATGACGCGGGAGACCCACTCGACCAGGGCCGGCACGTCGTGCAGCAGGTCGCGCGTGCGGCCGTTCTGGCGCAGCACCTCGTCGACCTCGCAGCGCACCCGCAGGTCGCCCGGCTCGAGCTCCGTCTCGACCCAGGGCCCGAGCGGGCAGAAGGTGTCGTGCCCCTTGCCGCGCGTCCACTGGCCGTCGGCGGCCTGGTGGTCGCGGGCGGTGACGTCGTTGGCGCAGGTGTAGCCGAGGACCACCTCGAGCGCGCGCTCGCGCGGCACGTCGCGGCACAGCCGCCCGATGACGACGGCGAGCTCGGCCTCGTGGTCGACCCGCTCGCTGTCGCGCGGCAGCACCACCGGGTCGCCCGGGCCGACGACCGACGTCGACGGCTTGAGGAACATCACCGGCGCGGGCGGGGCCTGCCCGCCCATCTCGGCGACGTGGTCGGCGTAGTTCTTGCCGATGCAGACGACCTTGCTGGGCAGGACGGGCGCGAGCAGCCGCACCGACGGCAGCGGGTCGACGCGGCCGGTGGGCTCGAGCGGGGCGAAGGGGTGGCCGGCGACCTGCGCGACGACGAGGTCGGCGGGGTCGGCGTCGGGCGGGCCCTGCACCACTCCGAAGGAGACGTCGCCGTCGACGGCGTAGCGGGCGATGCGCACCCCGGCGAGGCTACTTGCCGCCGCTCGGCTCGACGCTGGCGGTCGGGGCCGGTAGGAACGGCGCCGTGGGGGAGGTCGACGGGCTGCCGGTGCACGTGCTCGTGGTGCACGCCGTCGTCGTGCTGGTACCGCTGACGTCGATCGCGCTGGGGCTCGCGGCGCTGTGGCCGGCCGCCCGCCGGCGGCTCACCTTCGGCCTGCCCGTCGCCGCCGCGGTCTGCCTGGCCCTGGTGCCCGTCACGACGGCGTCGGGCCGCTGGCTCGCCGACCGGACGCCGCCCGACGCGCTGCTGGGCGCGCACGTGCAGCTGGGCCCCACGCTGCTGCCGTGGGTGGTCGGGCTGGTGCTGGCGTCGGTGGCCGTCTACGTGGCCGACCGCCGGACCCTGCCGGCCGCCGCGCAGGTGGCGCTCGTCGTCGTCGCGCTCGTCGTCGCCGTCGGCGCGACGGTGACCACGTACCGCATCGGCGAGAGCGGTGCCCGCAGCGTCTGGCAGGACCGCGTGCAGGCTCAGCCGCTGGAGCGCAGCAGCCCGCTGGTGTAGGCCTCCTCGAGCGCCTGCCAGGACGCCGCGATGACGTTCTCGTGCACCCCGACGGTGTCCCACTCGGTGGTGCCGTCGCTGGTCTCGACGAGCACCCGGGTGACGGCGCCCGTGCCGTGCGCGCCGCTGACGATGCGCACCTTGTAGTCGACGAGCTCGAGCCGCGCGAGGTCCGGGTACAGCTCGCAGAGCGCCAGCCGCAGGGCGTTGTCGAGCGCGTTCACGGGGCCGTTGCCCTCCCCCGTGGCGACGATGCGCTCGCCCTTGGCGTGCAGCTTGACGGTCGCCTCGGAGACGACTGCGCCCGCCCGGTGCTCGACGATGACGCGCCACGACTCCAGGTCGAAGTAGTGCGGGCGCTCGCCCATCTCCTCGCGCAGCAGCAGCTCGAAGCTCGCCTCGGCGGCCTCGAAGCTGTAGCCGACGCTCTCGAGGTCCTTCACCCGCGTGAGGACGCGCGTGACGGTGTCGCGGTCGGGCTCCAGGCCGAGCGCCTTG